>JAPLDA010000073.1:0-27556 GCA_026391945.1 Bacteroidota bacterium
GGTCCGTTAAACCCTTCAAGATTCAGTGCCGAGCCGCCCGTATAAGAGTCAAGAACCGCACAATATTTTGATGCATTTTTCCCGATGGTGGTAAACTGTCCACCTACATACAATGTAGAGTTGTTTTTACAAATGGTATTTACATAACCATCAGTTTTCATTCCTTTAAAAAAGTCGGTCACATTTCCGGCAGAATCAATTTGGGTAAGGTCATATTGTTCTCTGTCGCCTACATGAGTAAAATCTCCGCCTATATACCATCCGCCATTTCCATCCGGTATGCTTGTGTTAACCGGTCCATCAATCTTCGGAAAGCCCGGTATGGGTTGTCCGTCTGTATTGTTAATAAAAGCCCCTGTGGTATGAGTCACTCCTCCCACCGTAGTGAAATCGCCTGCAACATACAGTGTATGCGTTGCAGTGTCTTTGGTAATATAAGTCACCGGTCCGTTTGGTTCGGGAATGTAATCCAACACGCTAATGTTTTTCTGTGCAAAACTGTACGAACAGGAAATTACAATTAAAAGAATAACGAAGCCGATTTGTAATGTTTGTTTCATGCGTCTTTTGTTTATGCCCTGGTTGATTACTTATTCATCTTTCACTAAATAATAAAAACAAAACCGCCACGGCTATTCTTTCAGAATAACAATCATGGCGGTTAGTAAAATTAATCCACTCTTCAGTGGAGCATAATTAATTAAATGCGAGGTACGTTTCTGTAATTACAAAGTTATAAATAAATTTCTTAACATAAACAAATATTCTTCAAAAGTACCGTCATCAAAGAACAAAAATCAATTGGTAATAAATACAGGAGGTCGGCAACGCAGGAAAATTTGAATAGGAATGCAAGTAGCTTATTATTCCTCATTGGGACATAGAATATCTAAACTATAACCCCGGGAGTAAAACCTATTCGGGGTTTTCGGTGAAACCCTGCAGGTACTGCGCGACTGCCGGGTTTCACCCCGCCCACCCTTCCCGATCCAAACTTCTATACTGAATCGCTTCCGCAAGATGTTCCGTTTTGATATCAGCGCTGTTATCGAGATCTGCAATGGTGCGTGATACTTTTAATATCCTGTCATACGCTCGTGCAGAAAGTCCAAGACGCTCCATCGCTGTTTTTAAAAGTTGTTGGCCTTCGTCCGTAATTTCACAAACACTCCGAAGCATCTTTGATCCCATTTGCGAGTTGCTGTACACACCTTTTGCTTCACTGAACCGTTGAGCTTGTACGTCCCTTGCCTTCACCACCCGTTCGCGAACCGATTCACTTTTTTCCGATGTACGATTGGAAGTAAGTTCATTGAATGCAACTGGTGTCACTTCGAGGTGAATGTCAATCCGATCGAGCAGTGGACCGGAAATTTTATTCAGATATTTTTGAACGACACCCGGCGCACACACGCAATCTTTCTCCGGGTGGTTGTAGTAGCCGCACGGACAAGGATTCATACTGGCAACCAGCATAAAACTGGCGGGATACTCCACCGAAAATTTAGCGCGGGATACTGTTATCATTCTTTCTTCAAGCGGTTGCCGCATCACTTCCAAAACAGTTCGCTTAAATTCAGGTAACTCATCCAAAAATAAAACTCCGTTGTGCGCGAGAGAAATTTCTCCGGGCTGAGGAAAACTTCCGCCACCAACGAGAGCCACGTCGCTGATGGTATGATGCGGCGAACGAAATGGCCGCACAGAAACCAGCGATGCTTCCTTCCCGAGTTTACCTGCCACCGAATGAATCTTGGTCGTCTCCAGTGCTTCGTGCAACGACAACGGCGGAAGGATTGTCGGCAACCGCTTTGCCAGCATGGTTTTCCCGGCACCCGGAGGACCAATGAGAATGACATTGTGCCCACCGGCGGCAGCGATCTCCAACGCACGCTTGATGTTTTCCTGTCCTTTCACATCTGAAAAATCAAATTCCGTTTTGCCCTGGCTGGCCATGAATTCTTCGCGCGTATTCACGATGGTGCGTTCCGGAATTTTATCTCCATTGAAAAAATCAACCACTTCTGAAATCGTTTCCAGGCCGTACACTTCAAGATCGCCGACGATGGCGGCTTCGCGGGCGTTTTGTTTCGGAAGAATGAATCCTTTGAATCCTTCCTGCCGTGCCTGGATGGCAATGGGTAAAATACCTTTCACCGGTTGCATGCTTCCATCGAGTGAAAGTTCGCCCATGATGATGTATTTTGAAATCTCCTCCTGCTGCAACTGGCCGGATGCGGCAAGAATACCAATGGCAATCGTGAGGTCATACGCAGAGCCTTCCTTGCGGATGTCGGCCGGCGCCATGTTCACCGTGATTTCTTTTCCCGGGTAATGGTAGTTGCAGTTTTTCAACGCGGCGACAATTCTTTTCTGGCTTTCCTTCACGGCATTATCAGGAAGGCCGACGAGGAAAAAATTAATGCCTTTGCTGAGGTTCACTTCCACCGTAATGGTGGTGGCATTAATGCCGAATACGGCGCTGCCAAACGTCTTGACTAACATGAGAAAAAATTTAAAAATGAAAACGATAAATTAAAAAACTTTATTTCGGAAGCGAATGTACGAATAAGTTAATTAGATGATGGGGTGATGAGTAATTTGATGATTTGAAAATTCGAAAATGGGCTGATGCGGTAACGTGCAGATCCGTCAATGTCAGTGTGTATATCCAGGTTTCATAAAATAAAAATCATGGCTGACAATGATTTCCTGAATTTAATCACACACCGTTGTAACACCCTGTCGCACAAGCCAACGTTTGCATGCTACTGAACTGCGTTTGTTCGTCTGCCTCCTTGGCAGCGACATCTCTTTAACGGCTGTTTTTATTTTTTACCAAGAAAGTATTCGTACTCTTGTATTCTTTGATGATATTATATTCGTACGTTTCCAATAGACGAAGTTCGTTTCCGAAGATATAGAAGTAATCATCCGTTTTATTAAATCCATTGCGATCAACAGGTAAGAGCCATGTTAAACCTTTTGTCACTCTATAGAAATTGATGGTTGGTTCAAATGGCCAGCTAATGCCAAGCTTTATAGTTTTCGAGGAGTCATTATTCATCCTGAGATCGGATGCCAGGGCTTGAATCATATTTTTTGTCTCCGAATCATAACTCCACTCTGCAGACAAATAGAAATTGGAGCTTTTACAAAAACTTATAACGGAATTCAGGGCTGCAAAAGAAAGGATGATCAGGGTTACATTCCGGTAACCGGTCGACATAAAATACTGCATCAGGAAACCAACATGAACCATCCATAATGGAAACAAAAAAATTGAGAACCGGCCTATTGGAAAATCCGATCCAAGTATCAGATGCTGAAAAACTATTATAGTCGGGAGGATTACCAGTAGAAAAGTAAGGATGATGAGTCCTTGATACTGCTCGAAAAAAGTACTTCTTTTTTGAACGCTATTTTTTACAATAATGAATAATGATACCAGGAGCATGAACGTGAGAATGATCTTAAGAACAACCATCATGGATGAAGAAATATTTACTCCATAGAATGTATTCCTGATAAGATGAGTTAACGTATCTGCATAAATTCCACTTTTTCCTCCAAACCCCAGGTCAGCATAAGTTATTACTCTTCTCAGGGGCTCATAAAGGATTACGGTCACAATAAGGAGTGGGATCATATGCGCCCTGTTCGTCTTCATCAACCTAAACTTTTCATCCCTTACCAGTCGGGTATGCAAGTATATGGTGAGGTTATATACTAACAGCAAAGCCACGTAGACGATTACAAGGGTGAAATTACTTAACGATGCCAATAGGGAAGCAAAATGAAATAAGGTGAGGTCTGTTTTTTTATGTTCCTTAACATATTCTATAAAGTGATACAAGCTCATCAACATAAACCCGCATGACATTCCATATCCCCTGGCCAATCCGAATAGATCCATTAAGATGTAATTGGTGCATAGCAATAAAAAAATCATGCTGGTAAAAAGAAAATATTGGTCTTTGAACAAACGATAACTGTAGAACATATAAACCAACAACAATAGCAAGTTAGGGAGTCTGAGAGCTACTTCCGAATTTCCGAATAGTTGCTCAGAATATTTCATCAATAAACTGTTTAAGATGTGGTTGTTGGTGTACCAGTCGCTGAAAGAAATTATTGTCATGAAACTTTGATGACAGTAATGGAGATAGGTATAGCTCTCATCATGGGTAAATGAGGAATAACTGGCTTTAATCAATACATACAGAAACAGGACAATTCCTATGGAAAATATTGATACGGGTAATAAATAACGATTAAATTTCATCAGGGTAATGTCTGCATAAATTACCACTAATTATTAAACTACAGAAGTATCAAACCGTTAAATTTCCATACCCCTGAACGAATATTCAAAAAAGCATAGGCTAATTGCCTAATCATCCCATCAGCTAATCAACCAATCTCCTTCTCCACAAAATCAATCAGCGAATGAATTACTTTGATGTGAATCTCCTGGGTACGGTCGGCGTATGTTGAATGTGGTGCGCGGATCTCGACATCACAAAGGGAAGCCATCGCTCCGCCATCCTTGCCGGTAAGACCGATGATGTTCATTCTTTTTTTCTTTGCCTCTTCAATAGCATTCAAAACATTTTTTGAATTCCCGCTGGTGCTGATGGCAAACAACACATCGCCTTCGTTTCCTGCTGCTTCCACGAATCTTGAAAAGACCTGTTCAAAACCATAATCGTTCGCAACACAGGACAGATAAGTAGGATCTGAAATGGCCATGGCAGGAAACGGCTTCCTGTTCTCACGAAACCTCCCCGAAAACTCTTCCGCAAAGTGCATGGCATCGCACATGCTGCCGCCGTTGCCGCAGGAAATGACTTTCTTACCATTCCTGAAAGCCGTCACCAAAATTTCTCCCGCCCGGACAATCGCTGTGATGTTTTTTTCATCCGCCAAAAAAAGTTCCAGCGATTGTTTCGCCTCCGTAAAATGCAACCGCGTACGTTCTGATTTATTCATCGATCAAAAATAAAATTTGTTTGGCAACATGCAACACTTCCTGAAAAAACATTTTTCACCTGCAATCCTTTAACGCGAAGAACCGGAAAGTATTTCGTTCGCCCGCACCAAGGCTGCTTCGATGTTGCCCACGATGTTCTCCCTTCCCATTTCATCAATGAAACCTGACTTTTCAAATACTTCATACGGCTCCGGCTGCATGCCGGAAATGATGAATTTAGTTCCGGCATGTTTGCTCTGGTTATATACTTCCTTTATGGCTTTTACTCCTGTGGTGTCGATGACCGGAACACTGCGCATGCGGATGATGAGAATCTTCGGCCTCTTTTGCGTTCGTTGCATGGCTTCCTTAAACTTATACGCCGCCCCAAAGAAAAACGGCCCTTTGATTTCAAACACTTCCACTCCTTTCGGAACCTTGTAATTGACAATGGCACGCGGATCGTCTTCATCAGCCTGTTCTTCGGATGTATCGGTGACGATGTTTACGTGTGAAACCTGCGCCATCCTTCTCATGAACTGAAATGCCGCCAGGATCATCCCGATTTCAATGGCAACGGTAAGGTCAACCACCACGGTGAGTATAAACGTGATGAGCAAAATCGCTGCATCACCGCGCTGACTTTTTAAGATGCTGATGAAGGAATGCCATTCACTCATGTTATAGGCAACAACAACGAGTATCCCGGCAAGACAAGCCATGGGAATCATCGAAGCATATTGTCCGACGAATAAAACAATCAGCAGAAGAACAAAGGCATGAACAATTCCCGCCACCGGTGTTCGCCCGCCGTTTTTTACATTGGTAGCCGTGCGTGCAATGGCTCCGGTCGCCGGTATTCCGCCGAACAACGCGGAAAACACATTGGCAGTTCCCTGCGCGATCAACTCCATATTTGATCGGTGATTTCCGCCAATCATTCCATCGGCAACGATGGCAGAGAGCAGCGATTCTATTCCACCAAGCAAAGCAATCGTGAACGCCGGCCTGATCAGCATTTCAAAAGATTCGAGGCTGATGGAAGGCATCGAAATTCCGGGAAAGGATGATTTAATTTCTCCAAATTTTTTCCCGATGGTTTCCACAGGGAGATCGAAATATTTCACTGCGACAACAGAGAGCACCAATGCCACCAGCGATCCGGGAACCCGCGACCATTTCACCGGCCAGGCAAAAACCATTACCGTTGTAATTCCTCCAATGACCACGGCAGAGAGATTGATCTTATTGAAATGCCAGACATAGTCGCGCCACTTCATGAAAAAATTAGAGGGGACATTCTCCATCTGTAGTCCGAAGAAATCTTTTATCTGCGAAGAGAAAATGATCAGAGCAATACCTGTGGTGAAACCGACCACCAGCGGGTACGGAATGAATTTGATGACAGACCCCAGCCTTGCAAATCCCATGATGATCAGGATCACTCCAGCCATCAACGTTGCGATGGTTAGGCCTTCCAGCCCATATTTCTGAACGATGCCATACACGATCACCACGAAAGCACCGGTGGGCCCGCCGATCTGAACCTTGCTTCCCCCGAGAAAAGAAATAATAAAACCGGCGATGATGGCTGTGTAAATTCCTTTTTCCGGAGCCACTCCTGATGCGATTCCGAAAGCAATGGCCAATGGCAATGCCACAATCCCGACAATAATTCCTGACAACAGATCAGCGCTGAATTGTTTGCCTGAATAATTTTTAAGGGTGGAAAAAAGTTTCGGTTTTAATGACTCCATGTGATTCGGGGTCAAAAGTAACATATAAAACAAAAACAGTCCCGGGTTTCCGGAACTGTTCCTGCTTAACTCGAATTAACACCTCATTATTGTTTAACCAAAAACCAAAACCATGAAGAAGCGTTAAGTGAAAATAGCTTCTGTGGCCATGATCACCAATAAAATTCGGCCAGCCCGGATTTTCCATAGGTGAATTCCGGGTTTTGCCTTGTGAGTAATCCTGTTTAAATTTCTTTGTGATTCCATTTATTCAGGCTGCTATTCCATGTACTTTCACCCATCAACTGACAGGATATGGAAACCCGGAAAAAAATTTCGCTCAAGCCGTTTAATACATTTCATCTCGATGTTTTAACGGATCTTTTTTCAGAGATACAAAACCTGGAAGATCTCCAAAAGGTGATTTCTGACCCTGAACTTTCATCCATTCCAAAACTCATACTCGGGGGAGGAAGCAACCTGTTGTTCACAAATGATTTTCACGGCATCGTACTAAAAAACAACCTCAAAGGAATTCAGAAAATCAAAGAAGATGATGATTCGGTTTTCATTCAATCAGGATCGGGAGAAGCATGGAATGACCTGGTGATGTACTGCATCGAAAATAATTATGCAGGTATTGAAAACATGTCATTGATCCCCGGAACCGTTGGCGCCGCGCCGATTCAGAACATCGGCGCGTATGGTGTTGAACTGAAAGAAGTTTTTGAAGAACTCGAAGCGGTACATCTAAAAACCGGTGAAGTGAAACTATTCCGTCTCGCTGATTGCAGGTTCGGTTACCGTGACAGCATTTTCAAGAACGAACTGAAGAATGAGTTCATGATCGTAAAGGTGACGCTCCGTTTAAGTAAGCATCCTGTATTAAACACCTCGTACGGAGCCATTGAAACGGAACTGAAAGCCATGGGTGTGACTGACAAAAACATCCGTGCCATCAGCAAAGCGGTGTGCAACATCAGGCTTAGCAAATTACCAAACCCCGACCAGATCGGCAATGCAGGAAGTTTTTTTAAGAACCCGGAAGTGAGCAGTGAAAAATACGAATCCCTGAAAAAAGATTTTCCGGAACTGGTTGCACATAAAACCCAGGGCGACAAAATGAAACTGGCGGCCGGATGGCTGATTGAACACTGCGGCTGGAAAGGGAAACAGGTAGGGAACGTGGGCATGCATAAATCGCAGGCTTTGGTGCTGGTGAACTACGGCCATGCAACCGGTGATGAATTATTCGCACATGCAAAAACAGTTCAGCTCAACGTAAAAGAAAAATTTGGTGTGGAGATGGAGATGGAAGTGAATGTTATCTGATTTTTTTATTTGTATATGACCCTTTTGAAATAAAATAATATCACCCTTTCAGGGTTCAAAAGATCGGTGCAATTTCTTTCTACAACAATGACAACCCTTCGGGTTTAAAAATATTCAGATGCAGCAATACCTTCACACAAAAATAAAAATCAGTTCAGTAAAAAAACTGAACCACACCTGAATGCCGAAGGCATGATATGATTATAGAAAAACAACAAACCTATGACAGCAAATCCCGAAGGGATGACATAATTATAAAAACCAAATCATCATGGCAGGAACATTTTCACAAATCTACATTCAAATTATTTTTGCTGTAAAGGGCAGAGAAAACCTCATAAGTAAAACCTGGAAAGAAGAATTAAATAAATACATTGCCGGAATCATCAAAGGCAAAGGACAAAAGCCTATCATCGTTAATGGCATGCCAGATCATCTGCATGTGTTCGTTGGATTAAGGCCTGTTATGCCTGTTTCGGATTTGGTGCGGGATATAAAAAATAATTCATCCAAATTTATCAACGATAAAAAATTTGTAAAAGGAAAATTTTCATGGCAGGAAGGATATAGTATATTTTCATATTCCCATTCTCAAATCGACTCGTTTTACAAGTACTTTTTGAACCAGGAAAAACACCACAAAAAAAAGTCATTCCGGGAGGAGTATTTGGATTTCCTAAAAAAATTCGAGGTAGAATACAATGAAAAATATTTGTTTGACTGGATTACTGAATAAATTTTCTTTGAATCCATCAGGCGTTGAATGGACACCAACAAAAAGGAAATGAATCTCCTCAAATCATCCTGTTCAACTCCTCCATTGATTTTTCATAGACTTCCCTCACGCTTACGATCATCGCATCACACTCGCTTCCATCGTTGGACCGTCCTCGGATTTCGATGATGCGGCAAAGTTCGGCGAGTTTCTTCGCGCCGATGTTCAGGGCTGATCCTTTCAGTTTGTGTGCCGCCTCTCCCATCTTTTCATACGCATGCGATTTGCAGGATGTATCCATATCATGGATAATGATCGGCGCCTGGCTCATGAACATGTTCACGACGTCTTTTAAAAAATTGGGATCACCCGGTGCCATTTCCTTCAAACGCTGAATGAGTGATTCATCAATCATCTCTTCTTCTTTTTCAACTACTGTTGTTTTCTTTGTCATTGTCTTTTCATTTTCCTGTCCGAACCACTTGGTGATCTTGTCCACTATTTCTTCAATCATGAACGGCTTGCTGATGTAATCATTCATGCCGGCTTCAATGCATTTTTCTTTATCGCCTTCCAGTGCAAAGGCCGTCATCGCTATGATCACCGGCCGTTTTTCCAGCGTCATTTTATGAATGATGAAACGGGTGGCATCGAGTCCATCCATTTCAGGCATCTGCACATCCATGAAGATCAGGTCGTACGGACCTTTCCTCATTTTCTCAATCACCTCAAGACCGTTCTGGACGATGTCCGGTTTGTATCCCAGACCTTCAAAAATATTCTGCGCCAGTTTCTGGTTGATCTTGTTGTCTTCTGCAATCAAAATCTTCACAGGGATTTGTTCACCCAGTTTTTTATCCATCCTGGAAAGCTCCGCCTTCTGCTGGCTTCGCTGGTGTTCTTCAATGGAGAAAACACCAATGAGGATGTCCAGGATTTTCGACCGGTCGACATTTTTCGGTATCACGGCCGACACCACCTTGTCGGTGTAATCGAACAGGATGCTGTCGCTGCGGTCGGCATTAAAAAGAACGATCGGCAACTCTTCTTTTTCTTTCAGCTTGCGGATTTCCGCTGCCACTTCATTTGCTTTCGCACTGATCATCTGTGCATCAATGGCGACGAGATCGAAATGTTCTTTTTCTTTAATCCACTGGATGGCCTTTTTTGCATCATCGGTAGTATGAGGCAACATGCTCCACCGATGGAAGTAACTGGAGAAGATATCGGATTCGGTCTTATCGTCGCTGATCAGCAATACGCGGGCGTTCACCAGTTGGTTGGTTCCGTTGCGTACATTTTTCGGAACGTCTGTTGAGGCAGCTTTCGCCGTACGAATTGTAAAGTAAAACGTGGATCCTTTGCCCGGGTTACTTTCCACCCAGATTTTTCCTCCCATCAGCGACACGAGGTTTTTACAGATGGCAAGCCCAAGGCCTGTACCGCCGTATGTTTTGGCCGTAGATGCATCGACCTGTGAAAACGACTGGAAGAGTTTGTCGATTTTCTCCGGTGGAATTCCAATGCCTGTATCCCTTACTGCAAACAGAACCTGTATGTTTTCATCCTGGTCGGCGAGTTTGGAAACATTGATCGAAATTTTTCCATTCGCGGTGAACTTGATTGCATTCGACACGAGGTTCAGAAGAATTTGTCTTAACCGCGTGATGTCGCCATAGATATAAGTAGGCACATCGCGGCTGATGGAATATTGCAATGAAAGACTTTTCTCAATGGCTTTGGATGAGAGCAGGTCAAAAGTCTCTTCCACACTGCGTTTCAGGGCGAACGGTTTGTACTCCAGCTCCATCTTTGAAGATTCAATCTTTGAATAATCAAGAATGTCGTTGATGACAGAAAGCAAGGCTTCACCACTTAACAGAATCGAATCAACATATTCCTGTTGCTTTGGTGTGAGAGGAGTATCACTTAACAGCCTGCCCATTCCGATCACACCATTAAGCGGTGTCCGGATTTCATGGCTCATGGTGGCAAGGAAACTTGACTTGGCCTGCGTCGAAGACTCCGCCAGTTCTTTTGCTTTGACCATTTCAGATTCCGCTTTCTTTCTTTCGCTGATGTTCCTTCCGAAAAAAGAAACCTGCAGGGTGTTGCCTGAAGAATCTTTCAGCGGAGAAACAACCAGTTCAATATCGGCTGACTGTGAGTCGTTCAGCACAAAGTTTTTTTCAACGACAAAATGTTCGCCTTTCATTCCTCTGACAAAAACTTCCTCGTAAAACGATGCGATGGTTCCCGGAAGAATATCTTTCAGGTTATACCCCGTTTCAATAACAATCCCGGTAAGGGAAAAAAGAATGTCGCAGAAATTGGAATTGACAACGGTGATGGTGTGATGCCGGTCTACTGAAACAATGGAATAATCTGCGTGATCAATCAGCGAATTGGCTTTCGCGAGGTGGTCTGACAAAGATTGTTTCAGGCGTTTCTGCCTGGTGATATTTTCTGCAGTGAAAAGGATGGATTCAGGAAACCCTTTTGAATTCCGGATCATCGCAGAAGATGCCTGTATCCAGATGATATTCTGATTCCTCCTGACCAGCCGGAATTCTTTTTTCAGGAGCGGAACTACTCCACGGAAAAGGAGAGAAATATTTTTCCTCTGCGATGCTTTGTCATCCACAGGAATGATATCGAGTATGGAAAGAAGTTTTAATTCCTGTTCCGTGTAACCAACCAGGTCGCAAAACGCAGCGTTCGCACGGGTGAACTTATAATTGATCCCGATCGAAGCGATGGGAATAAAAGATCCGGAAAGCAATTCATAAGGCGAATCAGCCACCGGTTGACTCTCCGGTGGTACCGTAGATTTCTTTTCTTCTTCTTCTTCTCTTTTTAATGCTGAGATGTCGGTGATGCGGATGCGGATGATTTTTTCATTGTTCAGTTCTGACCTCACTGCTGTCATCAGGCCGGTAAATAATTTGCCTTTTGAAGTGATGAACCTGGATTCCGCCATGGTTGTTCCTTTGCTGTCCAGTTCCTTTTTAATTTTTGTGCGTTGCTCCGCATTCCATTTTTCATTCAGCAGCGCCGAAATGTCGATCCCTGTCAACACCGATTTTTCTGTGACTTCAAACAAGCGCATGGCTGTGCTGTTGCAATCGATGGTAATGCCGCTGGATGCACGGACGATGAAGACTGCATCCTCCTGTTCCGGCCATTCTTCAACGGGTTTCACTTCCTGTTGCGGCTGAGGTTCGGGTTGAGGTGCAGGTTTTGATTTTCCTGAACCGGTAACATACAGAATGATCAGCAGCAGGATCACCACCGCACCCACCACGCTGAGGATAATTTGCAAAGGAGAAACCGAAATAATTTTACTGTCGAGTGTCTGCGCAGGAAGTTCCGTAATCGAAACACCGGCTAAGAGCAACGTGAGTAAAAATATTCTGCGGAAAGAATTTTTCTGAACGAAATTCTCTCCGGGAATTTTCCTGGTATGTGAGGTTGTACTATTCAAAACCGATGATGCCTTTTTCGGGCTATTCTTTATATGGCAATTCACCCGGTGAGGTTGTGATAAAGGGCTGTTGATTGGCAGCAAAAACATCTTCGTTATTACAAATCACCGGAAAGAAAAAACTGTTTTTTCGTAATCAAAAATAACAGCCGGAGAAAACAGCCGGTCATTTTCAAAACCTCTCAATCCATGAACAGGCCATGGATCCAGGGGATATCTAAAAAATAAAAAGAGTTTTTAACCGGCACGGCCGATGCGGATCGTTGAAAGATAAAACTGGTTTCAATTAAAAAGGACTCCAAATCCCGGGACAAACCTTACACTTTTTCCAATTCGTCTTTTACAAAACGGATGAGTTCCCGGATGTAATTTTCGGAAAAATCAAACCGGATACCGGCCAGTGCATAGGTCGCGGAAATGGATTGTGTATAACCGGATTTCAGCGCCTGGATATATCCCTTCACAGCCTGCTCCGGGTTTTGTTTGTAGTTTCTCCAGACGGCGATCGCACCAAGCTGGGCCATTCCGTATTCGATGTAATAAAAAGGAACTTCGAACAGGTGAAGTTGTTTTTGCCAGGATGCCGCCATCGCATCTTCTTCTCCTCTCCAGTCAACAATGTCGCTGCTGAATGAACGGTAAACGGAAGTCCAAGCTTCGGTTCGTTCAGCAATGGTATGTTGAGGATGTTCATAGATCCAATGTTGAAATTTGTCGACGCATGCAATCCATGGCAACGCTTCAATAATATTTTCCAACTGTTCGCGTTTCGCTCTTCGCAATTCATCCGGATCAGTAAAAAAATAATTCCAGTGCTCCATGGAAATCAGCTCCATGCTCATGGAAGCCAGTTCGGCAATTTCAGAAGGAAGATCTTTGAAGCCGATGAAATCAAGGTCACGCGTCAGCATCGAATGGATGGCATGGCCGCCTTCATGCACCATGGTGATCACATCCCTCAGCGATCCGCTGGCATTCATGAAAATAAACGGAACGCCGGTTTCATACAATGGGTAATTGTAACCTCCGGGTGCTTTCCCGATGCGTGAATCGAGGTCCACATATTTCATCTTCTTCAGCGTTTCCATGACTTCACCGAAATACGGATGAATGTTCTGAAAACACCGGATGGTTTTTTCCATCAGCTCTTCTCCTTTGGAAAACGGCTTCAGGTCAGGCTTTCCGGATGTATCCACATCCATATCCCAGGGTTTCAACTCAGCAAGCTGAAGTTCTTTCTTTCGAAGTGAAGTCAGTTCATTCAATACGGGAACAACGGCTCGCTGAACAGAATCATGGAATGAAAAACAATCGGATGGTGAGTAATCAAACCGGTTCAGCGAGATGAATTTATAATCACGGTAATTGCTGAAGCCGGCATTCAACGCCACCTGTTGACGAATCCTGACCAGCTCAGAAAATAAATCATCCAGCACATTCCTATCCTGCAGCCTCCTGTCTTTTATTTTGTGATATACCGAATCGCGTTTGGTTCTGTCAGGATCCTTCAGGATGTTGGCAGCCTGCTGGAGCGTAAGCGTTTTTCCATCTTCATCCACCGTCATCGCCCCGGCAAGTTCACCGTACTTCTGTTCTTTGACGGAAAGTTCGGCATGCAGCGGAATGTTTTCCTGCCTGAAAATTTTTATTTCGTTCTCCACCTGTTTCAGGAAAATCGCATACCGTGAATCCAGTCCATTACTGAAACTGCATTCGACCAGTTTTTTATTCAGGCGATCATGGTATGGAGCAATTTGCGGCTGGATTTCATTCACAAAAAAAACGTACGCATCGGTGGCTTTCTTATCCTGCGTGTCGCACGTCATGCGGATGTAAAGCCAGCCTGCATGTTCCTGGACAACGGCATTCAGTTCGCTGTAATCGGCCAGCCACCGTTGCAAATCATCTTCCGACAACAACGGCCTCGACACCAGGTTTTCAAAAAAAGTTTCAATGGATTTCCATGAGTCGATTACGATGGACTCCGGGAGAAACTTCCGTATATTTTTTCCGGGGAGAGAAACTTCGTTGACGGGCATCAGGAATCAATCAGACTTTCTTGCGGAGTTTTACCTGTCCGACCTTAGCATGCTGATCGGCTTTCGGGGAATGTGATTCATGCACTTTGGGAACAGGTCTCCCTGATTCCTGCGTGATGTTGATTTTATCTTCATCGCTGCTTTCCTCTTTCGCAGTAAAATCAATTTTACCGCTCAGCAACTCATACCAAGTGAGAATTTTTTTCATGTCGGAAGCATACACACGCTCCTCATCAAAATCAGGAACTATTTTCTTAAAATAATCTTTCAGGATTTTCTGATCCGCTTTCGGATCCACGGAAAGTTTGCCGCCATCCGTCTCCTGGATTTTTTTGAAAACATCTTTGAGAGGCATGTCCTCGTTCTTCGTAAAGAGGGCGATGTCCACCAGCGAGCTGATCCGCTGCGATGCACTGATCGGCATTCTTTTATTGTCAGTCAGCGACTCTACAATAAATCCATTTTTACTTTGGGCTACCACTTTATAAAGCCCGCCTGTTCCCGGTATTGAAATAATATCCTTTAATTCCATGACAATTTTTTTTCAGTTAAATACAAATACTTAATGATGACAAAGGTACTATGAAATAATGAATTGACAGAAAGATGATTTGTCAAAAAAACATCATCGCAGAAACCGGTATTGATCAGCTTCTTAAGTCATCAATGTGAAATCAAAACAGGAATGGTGGCTGCGTTTTTTCCTGACACGAGCCGGCAAAAATAATTTCCGTTTTCAAGCGATGAAAGGTCAACAACGAAACGGTATGAGCCTGCATTCAGCTTTTCATGCATCACCGATTTCACTTTTTGCCCGGCTGTATTGAAAATAATCATCTCTGTAAAATTACTTTCCGTCAATGCAAAATCGAAGGTGGTAAAATTGTGTACCGGGTTCGGATAATTCTGGTGCAGGAAAAATTCATCCGGCCGGGAAATTTCCTGAACGCCGATCAAACCGTCGTATTTAATTTGTGCTGCATCAGCAGCTGCCTGGAGCGTGGGAAGATCATTGGCGGCGAGGATGGCAAATGCGACGATGACGGAGTCACCGGGTAAAATAGTATAGGGCCCGGTTGACGTAACATCACACACTTCATTTCCAGGTCCCGGAACTCCTGCATCGGTACGCATCGTTGAAAGCGAGAAATATTTTTCTTTGGTGCTGTATCCGTCGCTCATGTTGATGCCGCCCTGACCGGTTGCATCGTTATCGATTCCATAATGATTGAATCCTCCGAACGTCAGCAGCTTGACGCCTGCATAATAGCCGCCGCTGTCGGTGGAAAAAGTATATCCTAATTTCCTGGATGCATCCGTTGCCACGCGGTTGTGGTTGTTATCCGGAAGTACATCCCAATCCGTAAATATTCCTGCGTAGAAATTATTCAATGCGGCAACCCCGTTATTCCTGATCGTGTAATGCACCATCACATAATTCCGGTCGGCAACGGTATTCCATGCATAGGCACGATGCTGAATCAGCAAACTCATGGGCGCTGCAGAAGTGGTGTCATCAAATTTTCCGTACGCATCAAAATCAGAAATTCCGGGTACTATATGTTGAACGGTCTGCCTCGATTTGTAATCGTTGTCTGCACCACTGCCGGTGTTCCTGACATTATCCGAAACATGATTCGTATCGATGCCAGTCATCAGCCCTGCTTCATAAAGCAACGACGCGCTGCCAAGGTATGTGAATCCCAATCCCTGTCCGGGGCCTGCAGAGTTGTAGCCGATCCTGCCGATGCTGGTAATCGTAGTCGCCACGTTATTCACAGCGATGTTGAGGTAATCCACATTCACGACTATGCCGAAAGAAAAGTAATCGGTAAAAGTACCGTCGGTGATGGTCATCTTGAAAGGGATCGTTGCATTGAGCGGCGCCGACGGACGAATCCGCACGCGGAAAGGAACGCTGTTATTGGAAATGGAATCCATCGTATTCAGCACACCGATGTTGAAAGTATTGGACAGCACCGTTACATTGGCTGATTGAGCGGTCAGAGTAATCACCAGGTTGGAAGAAGGCCGGAGCAAATTTGTAAACATGGCAGAAATGCGGAGCGTGTCGTTGATGAGGAAAACATCATCATAGCCATCGGTGATGTGGAGGTTGCTCACGCGGATACCCGGAGAAAGTGTATCATTCATGGCGTTGAAAAGATTCACTCTTCCTCCACCGAGTTTGTTGGTGTATGTAACATTTCCCGGAACTGCATTGATGTTGTCGCATGTAACTCGCAATTGTTCGGCTGCCTGGTCGGCATTGAAAGAAGGAAACCGCGAGCGCACCAGTGCCACGCAACCCGCTGCGATCGGGGAGGCCATGGAAGTACCGCTCATCCGTGTATACGTATCATTGAAAACAGTTGCCAATATGGTATCACCCGGAGCGCAGACATCTACATGGTAACCGTAATTTGAAAATCCTGCTTTCGCATCGTTCCCTTCTGTGGCGGCCACACTAACAGCATGGTCGTAAGACGCGGGATAATAATCCTGCTCAACTCCTGAATTTCCTGCGGCACACACGACGACCACATCGTGGTTGATGGCGGCGTAGTTGATGATATCCTGTTCGAACTGATCAAATCCGCCGGAGCGGCCCCACGAACAATTCACAACCGAACAACCATGATCGGCGGCATACACGATTCCTTCGTACCCGTGATCAATGGTATTGGTGCTGGTATTCACAGCCGCTTTCACAGGAAGAAATTTGCATTTGAATGCCGGAGCCGCAACCCCGGTTCCGTTGTTGGTGGTTGCGGCAGCACAACCCGAAACATGAGATCCATGGTTGTCGTTGCCAATCATCGGGTCGTTGTCGTTGTCACTGACATCCCATCCGCGGAAATTATCTACGAAACCATCGCTGTCATTGTCCAGTCCGTCAATGACGTCGGCGTAATTATATTTAATGCTGTTGACCAGATCCGGATGATCCCAGTCGGTGCCGCTGTCAACAATACCGATCACAATGTTGGTATCACCCTGACAAACATTCCATGCATTGTAGGCATTGATTTTAGCCAGGTGGTATTGAGAACCTGCCATCGGATCATTGGGAATGAAACACGTGTGCTGGATGTATTCCGGAACGGCATAGTCGACAATTCCTGTCGACTGAACCAGGTTCATCGCTCTTTCAAGGGCTACCGGTGAGGCATATTGTATTTTGTAAAGGAGAGAAAGATCCACCAGTTGTTCACCCGATTTATTTTTACCTTCTGCCGGAGTTGCATGTGGAAACATTTTTGAAACTTCAGTGACATTCAATTTCGAAAACACCACCTGTAATTTTGAATCGCTGATGGAACCCGCCAGGCAAACCGAACGGAAGGCAGGCTTTACTTTAAGGATGATGGTTCCGGGAACACAATCGCCTTCTTTGAATGACGAAGATTGCCACGGTTGACCGGCACGGAGAGTCGAACTGGTTAAGAATAAAAAAAACAGGAAGAGCAATACGGGGATTTTGTTTCTCATAAGTCGGAATCAATCATTATTATATGTGCAATGTAGAATGAATTTTCATCACTAAAAAGGGATTTCAAATGAAGAGTGACGATGAATGCCGTTGATCAACCAGGCAACAAATCGGGATAAGAAGGAATGAATTCGAGGAACCGGTATTCCTGTTTCTGATGATCAATGATACAGCAGAAAGTATCCTTCCCATTCGATAGCACAAAGTATTTCACCTGCAGCGACAGGTTATAGCGGGCTGCCTGGTCGAATGTTTCCTGTGAAATTTTTACGGACGGAGCTTTGCATTCAGCCACCAGCAAAGGTTTCGCCTGCCGGTCACAAACCACGATGTCGGTGCGCCTGCTGAGGTTATTCACCAGAATTTTTTTTTCAACCTGTATCAGCGATTTCGGAAAGCCTTTTTCATGCACCATAAAATGAATCAAATGCTGCCTTACCCACTCTTCCGGGGTCAGGGAAACATATTTTCTACGGATGATGTCGAAAACTTTAGAACTTTGCGTGTTCTGATCATCAATAATTATTTTAAAATTGTATCCCGGGAAATTGAGTTTGTCGAACACGAATAAAATTTTCTGCTAATGTACCGGTATGAAAAGTAAAAAAGAAATAGTAGACAACTGGCTGCCCCGTTACACGGGAACAGAACTGAACCAGTTTGGCAAATACATCCTGCTCACGAATTTCAGTCATTACGTGAACCTGTTTGCAAAATGGAACAAAGTGGAGATCAAAGGCCAGGACAAGCCCATGCCCAACGCCACCTCCAAAGGAATCACCATCATCAACTTTGGCATCGGAAGCCCGAATGCCGCACTGGTCATGGATTTGTTGAGCGCCATCTCACCGAAAGCCTGTTTGTTTCTTGGCAAATGCGGAGGACTGAAAAAGAAAAATGCCGTAGGCGATCTCATCCTGCCAATCGCAGCCATACGCGGTGAAGGAACTTCCGGTGATTATCTTCCGCCGGAGATCCCGGCACTCCCGGCATTTAATTTACAGAAAGCGGTGTCGACAACCATCCGGAATCATGAACGCGATTACTGGACAGGAACCGTGTTCTCCACCAACCGGCGCGTGTGGGAACACGACAGGGAGTTTAAAAAATATTTGCAGTCGACACGCAGCATGGCAATCGACATGGAGACGGCCACCATTTTCATTGCCGGTTTTGCCAATAAAATTCCGACCGGCGCACTGTTGCTGGTATCCGACCAACCGATGATTTCCACCGGTGTAAAAACTGCAGCAAGCGATAAAAAGGTAACTGAAAAGTACGTCGACAGTCATTTGAAAATCGGGATTGATTCGTTGAATGAACTGATCCATAACGGGCTTACCGTGAAACACCTGAGGTTTTAGAAGCCAGTCAGCAATCGGAATCAGAATATTGAAAAGTGAAAAAGAAAATCCGTGATTTGTATATTCGTACCCATTCGTATTCGTGAATCATGACGTATGATCAAATCATAAAAGACCTGAAGAATAAAGTGTATCACCCTGTCTATTTTTTGCAGGGCGATGAACCTTATTACATCGATAAGATTTCCGATTACATCGAAGAACATGTGCTGAACAGCAGCGAGAAAGAGTTTAACCAGAGTATTCTTTACGGAAAAGATCTCGATGTTCTGACGTTATTGAGTTATGCCAAGCGTTACCCGATGATGTCGAATCACCAGGTGGTGATTGTCAAAGAAGCTCATGACCTGAAAAACCTGGTTGTCAAAGAAGAAAAAGATCAGAAGAGCCCGCTGATCGAATACATCAGTCATCCGCTGGCCTCCACCATTCTTGTATTTTGCTATAAGTACAAATCGCTTGACAAGCGGACGAAACTCTGGAAGGCCATCGAAAAAAACTGCATCTCCTTTGATTCAAAAAAACTGTACGACAATAAAATTCCGGAATGGGTCACTCAGTATGCCTTGTCAAAAGGATTCCGCCTCAACCCGAAAGCTTCTGTACTTCTTGCTGAATACCTTGGCAATGAACTTACGAAAATCACCAATGAAATTGACAAGCTTTTACTGAACCTGAAAGCGGGTGATGAAATTACAGCGGAACATATCGAAGAGAACATCGGCATCAGCAAAGACTTTAATGTTTTCGAATTACAGGCTGCTTTGGGAAAGAAAAATATCGAAAAAGCAAACAGGATTGCGAATTACTTTGCATCCAACCCGAAGAACAACCCGATGGTACTCACCCTTCCGTTGCTGCATTCGTACTTCATGAAAATCATGACGTATCATTCACTTACTGATAAGTCGCAAAACAATGTTGCAAGTGAACTCGGAGTGAATCCTTACTTTGTTCCGGAATATGAAGTCGCGGCAAGGTCGTTCAGCGAACAGCAAACGATCCGGATTATTTCCCAGCTCCGCGAATACGACATCCGTTCGAAAGGCGTGAACAATAGCAGCACTGCAGAAGGAGATTTGCTAAAGGAACTGGTTTATAAAATTCTTCATTAACCATCGCTGAACTTCCTTATTCACTATTCACTATTCATTATTCAATCACCCCGTTCATCAAATAACCAATGAATTACTGGCTCATCAAATCCGATCCTGAAACCTATTCATGGCATGATCTCGTGAAAGACCAATCAACCAGTTGGGACGGAGTACGCAATTATGCCGCCCGCAATCATCTGAAAGGAATGAAAAAAGGTGACGAGGTGCTGGTGTATCACAGCGGTGGCGAAAGCATCGTGATCGGTATCGCTTCCGTCACAAAAGAATTTTACCAGGATCCAACAACGAAAGAAGAAGCGTGGATCAGTGTAGAAATCAAGGCCGGGAAACCATTGAAAAATCCTGTCACACTTGCCCGTATTAAATCAGACAAACGATTAAAAGATATCGGGCTGGTAAAAATCGGACGACTCTCGGTGATGCCGCTGAAAGAAGAGGAATTCAAAATCATTCTTGAACTCGGCAAATAAAAACTTCCTGTAAATTCCCACTGAGCAGAAATGAAGTTCCTCTTTTTCATTCATTGATTATTGAGCGCAATCATTACATTTGGCGGCCAATTCGAACCCGTTCATGAGAAATTTCTTTCTGTTATTTTTTTGTTTTGTTTCATCTGCATTCATCACTTCCGCTCAAACTGGCGACATACGCGGCTTTGTGTATGAACGGGAAACTTCTGAGCCTTCCATTTACACCAGCGTGTATTTAAAAGGAACCACGTATGGCGGACAAACCAACCTCGACGGATTTTTTACGATCACCCGTGTTCCGCCGGGAGAATATACATTGATGATTACCTCCGTCGGGTATGATACCATCCGGCAGCCGGTGAGTTTAAAATCCGGAGACATCCTCACCAAAAAAATCTACCTCGAAAAATCCGTCATCGAATTCAGGGAAGTGCAGATCAGCGCCGAGAGTCAGGAGAAAAAAACGGAAGTACAGGTTTCTGTCAATAAAATTACACCGAAGGAAATCCGCCAGGTGCCTTCCATCGGCGGAGAACCGGATCTTGCGCAGTACCTGCAGGTGTTGCCGGGTGTGATCACTTCCGGCGACCAGGGCGGACAACTCTACATCCGCGGCGGAACTCCGATTCAAAACAAAGTATTGCTGGATGGAATGGTAATCTATAACCCGTTTCATTCGATCGGTTTCTTTTCGGTGTTCGATCCTGACATCATCCGCGGCGTGGATGTGTATACCGGCGGTTTCAATGCTGATTACGGAGGAAGAATTTCTTCCATCATGGACATCACCACGCGCGACGGAAATAAAAAAAGAATGAGCGGGAAATTATCTTCCACCACTTTTACATCAAAAATTATTTTTGAAGGGCCGTTGAAAAAAGCAAACGAAGGTGAAGAAGGAAGTTCTTCTTTCATCCTCGCCGCGAAAACGTCGTACCTCGACAAGAGCTCAAAAACTTTTTACAGTTACATTGATTCCGCCGGCCTGCCCTACTCCTTCAATGATCTCTATGGAAAGATTTCTTTCAACAGTTCAACAGGAAGTAAATTCAATATTTTCGGATTTCATTTCGAGGACAAGGTGAAGTACCAGCACATCGCCGATCTCGGATGGAAGACGACTGGGTTCGGAACCAATTTTGTCCTGGTACCGAATGAAACTTCTGTTTTGATCGAAGGAAACTTTGCATATTCCAAATACAGCATCGGCCTGACGGAAGCGGATGCAAAACCGCGGGCGAGTGACATCAGCGGGTTTAACGGCGGACTGAACTTCACGTACTTCATCGATAAGAATGAATTCAAATACGGACTTGAAGTGCTGGGCTTCCGAACCAACTATGATTTTTACAACAACATCAACCTGCATTTATCGCAAATTGAAAACACGACTGAACTGGCCGGCTACCTGAAGTACAAAGCCGTTGTGAGCAAACTGGTAATTGAACCCGGGTTCCGTTTTGATTATTATGCCTCTCTCTCCGAGTTTTCTGCTGAACCCCGCATCGGCGCGAAATACAACGTGAGCGACAAGTTCAGGCTGAAAATGGCAGGCGGATTTTACGCCCAGAATTTACTCAGTACTTCATCCGACCGTGATGTGGTGAACCTGTTCTATGGTTTCCTTTCCGGTTCCGATAATCTGCCTGAGACATTCAACGGTGGTGATATCACATCAAGGCTGCAGACGGCAAAGCATGCCATCGCAGGATTTGAACTTGATCTTCCGCATCACCTCACGCTGAATGTGGAGGCATACATCAAAGACTTCACTCAACTGGAAGTGGTAAACCGGGATAAAATTTATGACGACAACAGTCTCAACAGTTACAAACCCGACAGCCTCAAAAAAGATTTTGTCATTGAAACCGGGATTGCCAAAGGAGTCGACTTTCTTTTGAAATACGATTACCGGAGATTGTACCTCTGGTTTGTTTACTCACTCGGATTTGTGAACCGGTTCGATGGTAGTAAAACGTATGAACCTTCCTTCGACCGCAGGCACAATGTGAACCTCGTGGCTGCCTACACCTTCGGAAAAAAACAGGAATGGGAAGTGAATGCACGATTGAATTTCGGTTCTCCTTTTCCATTCACCCAGACACAGGGATTTTATGAGCAACTGAATTTCAATGCCGGGATTCCGGCTGACATCCTGCACCAGAACGGGCAGGAAGGAATCATTTACGGACCTTTGAACAGCGGCCGCATGTCTTATTTTCACCGGCTCGATATCTCGGCAAAAAGGACTTTCCATCTCAGCAAGAATTCTGAACTGGCCGTTACAGCAAGTGTGACCAACGTGTACGACCGGAAAAATATTTTCTACGTCAACCGTGTTACCGGCGACCGCATTTACCAGTTGCCCGTGCTTCCCAGCCTCGGCATCAGCTGGACGTTTTGAGGTAGTGTTACGTTCAATCTAAAAAGTTAAAAGTTAAACCCGGGTACAGTTTATAAGATTCTTTTCATCAATCTGTATTCAATATTTCAACATGAGTCACTGCCCGTTTTGAGTTGAACACACCATTCCGTTTTTAATCTTTATTTTTGCTGACTGGAAATTCCGGGTTCCTGTTTCAACATGCACTTTATTATTCTACATAAAAGGAAAATCACTTCCTGCTGCATCTGCATGCTTGGAGTTCTGTTTTCCATCCAGCCTGTTCATGCGGAAGAAAAAAATGAACCCGGAATTATCCCGGCAGAAGTGAATGCCGCAGCGGTTCAGCTTTACACTGTTTCTCCTGCACTTGAACTTGAATACAGGCGGCCCAAACCATTTACGTTTATCACCTCCATTCCAAAAGATGTGGTGAACGTATACAAACGATCTTTCCGGAAAGAAAATGTTCCGATGATCGCGATGATATTAGCCGAAACCGCCCTGATGATTCCCGGCGACCAGGGAATGATTGACGGTGCAAAGAGTATCGGGAAAACATTCAACATCGCGCCCACGGCTCACCAGAAGCCTATTGTAGAGTTCACCGTTAAAACAAAAACAAAAAACTTTACGTTTCCCATAGGCTTCCCGGATGATGTCAACAGCAGTTTGTATTTCCTGGGCGACGGCATCACACATACCAGCATTGCTCTTGGTTTTTTCGGATACGGAGCCATCACCAAAAATTACCGTGCCTTGCAAACAGGTTCACAGATTGCGGAGAGCATGATTGCATCCGGCATCGTGGTGCAGTTCCTGAAACACACTACCGGGAGAGAAAGTCCGTTTGCTTCATCGTCACCGGGAGGTGTATGGAGAGTGTTGCCGAACCAGTTCGATTACGCCAACCATGTTCCGAAATACGATGCCTATCCTTCCGGCCACATTGCCACGGCCGTTGGAACGGTAACCGTCATCGCAGAAAATTATCCTGAGCATAAACTCATCAGGCCCATTGGTTATTCACTTTGCGGATTGCTTGCTTTTGCCATGATGAACAACGGTGTGCATTGGGCGAGCGACTACCCCCTTGGAATTGCTCTTGGTTACACGTTCGCAAAAGTCGCCGTTGCCCACGGAAGAAATGAAATCAGGCGCTCCGAAGAATCATCCGCCGGAAATACTTTTTCAAAAAGGAAAAGAAACAGGAAGCCGGCTGTTTTTCCTTCTGCCATCGGTGATGTTCCTGTACTCTCTCTCAGGTGGAGTTTTTAAAACACCATGGAGCAGTTGAATAAAACCTGGTTTCCTGAAAATGAAAAAAAATAATCGGGATGAATTTTCCATGCAGACGCAGAGCCTGCGCCGTGCAGTTCTTTTTCATGTTTCACTACTTGCTTCCCGCATAAATAACCAATGCATGCTCCTGCAAAAACATCGGAAGCCCAATGCTCGTGTTCGGTGAGCCGCGAAATTCCCACGATGGTAGCGAGGGTGTAGGCTAATACCGGAACAAGTTTTTTGTCGGAGTATTGGTGCGCAAATACAGAAGCAATGGAAAAGGCCGTTGCCGTATGCCCGGAAGGAAAGGCATCAAAGGCGGCGATGCTCCTGTTCTTCGCCACTCTTGAATTGAATTGCTGAAACGGCCCCCACCAGAAATCATGTTGAAAATCGCCGTAGGTGGCTGATGGCCTCTCACGCCCCGCAAGCATTTTCCCGAAGCGAACCCACACGCCGGAAGTAATCATCGCCTGCGTGGCAAGCAGTGTGGTGTGAAAAGCTTTTCGATCCTTCCACAACAAACTGTATCCACCGAATGCCGCCACGAAACCGATTCCATATCTTGCTCCGAATTCAGTCACCTGCGAACTGGATTGATTGATCCATTCTTGTTTGTCTTTTAAAGGTTTGAAAAAACGATCGATGTTTTCATCAGCAAAAAAAAGAGCACCGGTGACGGCAACTCCTCCCGCCACCATCAGTACCTGTTTCGAATTCATTTTAAAGGGAGCTGATGCCTGTTCACCGAAATCATGAAGGAGTGATGGAATAAATCCTTTGGGTGAACGGAAAGACAAAACCGAATCTCCGGATAAAAAGCATTGACGCTCCGCCATCGAATCTGTCCGGCAAGGTGCAGCATTTTTTATGGCAAAAACATTTCCTGAAAAAGAGAATATGATTAAGGACAAAAATATTTTTCTTAACGGCATACGGGTTTTATGATAAACGCTGCCAAAAGTATAAATTAGGATGACTTCATCGGGTCGGTTTTATACTCCATGAGGATTGATTTTCATTTCCCACCTGCTTCTTTTCTCTGAACCCGGTAGATTGAGAAAAAATTGTGACCATACTCATTGTTATTCATTTCCGTTTCTATATGTTTGTACCCCGTGTTCGAAAAATTCCTTTTCACCTAACAAACCCGGATTTTTCATTAACCGGAGATCAGCAGAACACAGCACTGATCTTCATAACAGCATAACACGGTGTCAGCAGCAAAATACATTTTCGTTACCGGTGGCGTTACGTCATCATTGGGCAAAGGAATCATCTCCGCATCACTGGCAAAACTTCTCCAGGCAAGAGGTTACAAGGTGACGATCCAGAAATTTGATCCGTACATCAACGTGGATCCCGGTACGCTGAACCCGTATGAACATGGTGAATGTTATGTAACCAATGATGGCGCTGAAACAGACCTGGATCTCGGACACTACGAACGATTCCTGAATGTTCCGACTTCGCAGGCAAATAATGTCACCACCGGCCGCATTTACCAGACGGTGATCAATAAAGAACGCGAAGGTGCATTCCTCGGAAAAACGGTTCAGATCATCCCGCATATTACTGATGAAATAAAAAGAAGAATGTTGCTGCTCGGTGAAACCGGCGAGTACGAAATTGTGATCACGGAAATCGGCGGAACCGTTGGCGACATCGAATCCTTGCCATATGTAGAAACAGTTCGCCAACTGAAATGGGAACTCGGAAGTTCATGCCTCTCCATCCACCTTACTCTCATTCCATATCTTGCTGCTGCCGGTGAATTAAAAACCAAGCCGACGCAACACTCCGTAAAAGCGTTGCTGGAACTCGGAGTTCAGCCCGACATCCTCGTTTGCCGCACCGAACATTCAATCACCAGTGAGATCAGGAGAAAAATTGCCTTGTTCTGCAACGTCAATGTAAATGCCGTCATCGAATCCATTGATGCCGAAACCATTTACGATGTTCCGATTCTCATGTACAAGGAACAACTCGACAAAGTGGTTCTCAACAAACTGAAACTTCCGCTGCAGCATGAGCCTGAACTGGAGCAGTGGAAAATATTTTTAGGGAAACTCAAAAATCCGGTGAATGAAGTGAAGATCGGGCTGGTGGGAAAATATATCGAACTGAAAGATGCTTACAAGTCGATCAACGAAGCCATTATCCATGCAGGCGTTGCCAACGAATGCCGCGTAAAACTCGAATGGATTCACTCCGAAAAAATCGACAAAGAAAATGTTCAGTCGCGGTTGAACGGACTGAATGGAATACTGGTAGCTCCCGGTTTCGGTGACCGCGGCATTGAAGGAAAAATTTCCGCCATTCAATATGCGCGGGAGAACAACATTCCGTTTTTCGGCATCTGCCTCGGCATGCAATGCGCGGTGATTGAGTTTGGTCGTAACATCCTGGGCTGGACAGATGCACATTCCACCGAAATGAGCCCAAACACCAAACATGCTGTGATTGATTTCATGGAAGAACAAAAAAAGATCACTAAAAAAGGTGGCACCATGCGCCTCGGCGAATATTCATGCAACCTTGTGAAAGGCAGCCGTGCTGCTGCCGTTTATGGCAAATCAAAAATCAGTGAACGCCACCGGCACCGGTATGAATTCAATAATAAATTTCTCAAAGACTACGAAGACGCCGGCATGTTTGCTTCCGGAATCAACCCGGACGGGAACCTGGTTGAAATTGTTGAACTGAAAAATCATCCGTGGTTTGTAGGCGTTCAGTTCCATCCTGAATACAAAAGCACCGTTGAAAATCCGCATCCACTCTTTGTCAAATTCATCCGTGCGGCAATGGATAAATCGAAACAGGTGGTGTGATTTTATGATCCGGCTGATGAAGTATCTTTTTTTTCGACGTGAAGGCCTGGGAAATAATACCGGAAACGGTACCCCTCAGAAAGTAAAAGAAGTTTGATTTTAAAACTTTTTTGTACAAATAATTACAGCCTTTCCCGGGTTCTTAAAATACGTTTAGACAAAAATTCAGTCAGTTCGCTTATTGAAACAGGTTGTTTACAAAGTTTTTACGCCCTTTAAAAAAGTTCTTTGGATTTCACTGTTTTTTTTTGCAAATTTGGTGCACTTTTATTCAAGCGGCAATGAGAAACATAATGATCCTTTTTTCGTATTTTATTATTCTGTTTTAAGTCAAC
>JAPLDA010000073.1:27567-28245 GCA_026391945.1 Bacteroidota bacterium
AAAAATTACTCGAATCGTAGTAAGCATTTTATTTTTTATTACTTTTTGTACACCAAAAGGGAATGCACAACCGGGAATTGGTTTGCCGTACGCTTTTTCAACAGCGGCTTCCCTGACCCCGATTACAACAAGCCCGGCATATACGGCGGCGATAGTAAACCTGGATGAGAGCATTACGACGACCATCAAACCGGTTGTCGGTGCAGGTCCTCATGCTAACTACCCTGGCTTAACGTATGCAGGAGTTTTGTACCCAACCTTTTGTATTTCCTCCAATGGTTTCATTGTGTTATCCACCAGTGCAGCAGCTGGCGCAGCAGCACCGGTAGGAGCTTTACCAACCAATAGTTTAGCCACGTATTCCGGTGGCGTTCCTTTGATAGCAGGGCTTTGGGATAACCTGAAAGGAACTGCCGCTTACCGTTGGGATACGCTAAACCAAACACTTTGGATCAGGTGGTCGGGAATAAAATGGGATACCACCTCTGCACAGCCGCCTGCTTTTGCATTCGCAGTTTCTTTAAACACTGTTACGAACGTCATTTATATCGATCATTATACTACAACCTATACCCTGATCGCTGCACAAAGCGCATCCATCGGAATTGCCGGCCCATGTACTGGTGATTACTGGTCGGTTCAGGGTGGTGGCGCCGCCGCCGACTCAACAGTTGATAA
>JAPLDA010000066.1 GCA_026391945.1 Bacteroidota bacterium
AAAATCTTAATATGTCCGCAACCTTTTTCTTTCAGCAGGTCGTGCATGTATTTGAAATATTCCATGTGACCGCCCTGGTAACTCGTGAGGGCAATGGCCTGCGCATCTTCCTGGATGGCGCAGTCGACCACTTCCATAACGCTGCGGTCATGTCCGAGGTGAATCACTTCAGCGCCGCTGCTTTGAATGATTCGCCGCATGATGTTGATGGCTGCATCATGACCATCAAAAAGGGAAGCTGCAGTAACGATCCTGATTTTATTTTTAGGATGATAAATTTCCGGTTTCTTCATAGTCACAAATATACAAATGATCTACGAATACAGGCAGGCAGAGTAACAATGAATGACCCCGCAGCAAGCTGCGAGGTATCAATATGAATATCACTTTCCGCAGCAGAGCTGCGGGGTATTGACCAGATCCCTCGACATGGCTCAGGACAAAGCCCTCGAAGTTGCTCGGGATTAACTCCTCGACGAGGCTCGGAACAGGTTCGACTTAATGATTTCAGTACGCCGCCTTCGGCGACTTCTGAAATCATAGTCTCATTAATAATTTTTTTCATGTATCTTTGAATAAATTATTTGAGGCATGAAAAATTACCAGGCATACATTTCCATCAGTTCTTCCAAAAGGTTTGGCAAGGCGTGTATCAAGGGAACACGCATCAGTGTCTATGACGTTCTGAACTGGCTGGCATCGGGCATGTCGCACAAAGATATTTTGCGCGATTATCCGGAATTAAAGGAGGTGCATATACAGGCGGCATTGTCGTTGGCTGCCGACAGGGAACATAAACTGCGCGTTGCCTGATGAAACTTCTTTTCGATCAGAATATTTCTTACAGGGTTGTAAGTAGGCTAAAAATTTATTTTCCAGACTCAAAACAAGTTCGGGAAATCGCTCTTGAAAATTCTTCGGACATAAAAATCTGGCAATACGCGAGAACCAATCATTTCACTATCGTAACTTTTGACGCTGATTTTTTCGACTTGAGTAACATCAAAGGGCATCCACCCAAAATAATTTGGCTCAGAACAGGCAATTACAAGACCGATGACCTGGCAAAACTGCTTTTGAAAAAGAATAACCTTATCCTGGAATTCCTGACCTCAGAAAAGTACGCCGATATTGCATGCCTGGAAATCGTTGAGTGAAAATAGTATTCGTCGCAGAAGCAATTTTCAGTCCCTCTACATTTATAAACTTTCATTACAAGCCATGCTGTGAACCGAAATTATGTTTTGCGGTTTAGATTGTTGTTAGGATATTTGCTTATGCAACTGCATTTTTCTAATGGCGTAGGTACATTACAAAAATTTTTTTTAACAAACTGATTGACTTGAGTAACAGTTGAAAAGGGGCCTATCCAAACACCATTTTTTCCTGGTTCTTTATTTTCATCTTTCAGAATGCCTGTACCGTATGCACATCTTCCGCAAAAATGAATGTGTATTAAGTTTTTTCTGTCTTTTATGGTTGGCTCATTGTAATAAAAATAATACCCTCGTAAATTTTTCAAAATTTTGGCCTCGCTAGAATTATTGCCATTCAATGAGTCATCTATTTGTTTTAATTTTTCTATTGTCATCATTATTTTTTTGTTTATCCTCTTGTGGGGAAGGTTTTCCATTACTTATTGTTTCACTATTTTAAATGCTTGTTTCTTGTATGCGCCAATGCCGAACAAATAAATCCCTTCGGATAAATTATTCAATTCAATAGTGGTATTTTTTTCATTTATTTTTCCTGAGATTACTGTTTTGCCCATGCTGTCATAAATTTTATAAAGCGAGCCAACAAAACCTGCTTCTGTTTTCACATTGATCTGATTTGTTGCCGGGTTAGGAAATACGGCAAATAAATTTTGCTCTGATATTTCGTTTATGCCTACTGCACTTACGGTTAAAATCGCATCATCAGATGTGTCAACACATAAACCCGATGTTATAATGCAGCGGAACTGCTGATTGTTATTCGTAAGTGTTGTATTTGAAATTGACAATGTATCATTGGATGCACCACTATACTGCCCTGCATTACTTAAATTTTGAAAACCAAAACCAAGGTCTGACTGCCATTGAAAAGTAGCTGATGTATCAGATGTTCCAACTACAAACTTTGCATTGTTACCGATATTTACAGATTGGTTTACGGGTTGGGCAGAAAACGATAAAGCACAGTTTATACTATTAAATATTGTAGCTATTTCTGCATGGGTTAATGCGCGATTCCAAATGCCGATGTCATCAATTTTCCCGTCAAAAGGGGCCCAATGCCCATTTGCCTGATCAGAAACACCAACAGAAATGCCAGAATTTCCTGCAGTATTAAGTGTTAATCCATTGGATGGAACTGAGTCAACCAAGACACTATTAATATATTGTTTTGCAGCAATTCCGTCAAAAGTAAGCACTATGTTTGTCCATACATTTGTATTTAAATTCGGACCTGAATTAACTAAACTAGCTTGACTATTATTGGGTGCAGCTTGCAATACTTGAGTGTGTAAAATACAATTTGGACTAGCATCAACTGTAATCTGCCAAGCCTGTCCATTTGGGTTGCTATATCCATATTCATATCTGTTAACTATTACTAAACCTGAAGTGGGATAAGCCCCCGAAGTTCTATATGCCCAAACAGAAACGGTTAAATTAACAGAATTCATCAGAGGGTTAAAAGGTATATATATTTCATCGCCTCCAGAAGCCCATGACCAATGAGTGTAGTCAAAATTATATGCGCTTGCTACCTGATTATTTCTGTCTGTTGTCAGCACTGCGCCAGTTATAATTCCATTATTCCCATTCCCACTCTCATCATTTGCATTGCCATTAAATGGCCACCAGCCAACCAATCCGTTGGTCGGTACATAGTTCGGCACCTGCGCCTTTGTTGCAACAGAAAATAATAAGAACGCAATTGCTGTTAAGAGTAATTTTTTTGTTTTCATTTTATTTTTGTGTTAGAATGTGTTGGTATTGGCAAAACAGGAATATGCTCTCATCGAGTTTAACTGAGCCTGAGAGTGATCGCCACATTAGCAAACTCAAACGCTGCACGATTAAGAATGAATGACAGTAACTAATTTCGGACGGCTTACGGCGAAGGAGAAAAACTCCGTAACTTGTTTCACTAAATAAATTTAGTTTCGAGTTTCGAGTTTCGAGTTTCGAGTTTCGAGTTTCGAGTTTCGAGTTTCGAGTGAAAGGATGGATAATTATTTGCTCTTATCATCAGAGACGAAAAATTAAATAACCTACCAAAGGAAAGGATACTGAATTAATAAAGCAAAATTATTTTCGTATATTTTCGTATAAAACCAGCCTACCGGTAATATACGAATACGAATCGGCACGAATTTACGAAGGTTGAGAAAAAAAATGTTTATAAAGCTGTCGGGTATGGTTAAAGTTCGTGACTCCGTCTGTTTAAAATTATTGGTTGGAAGAAAAAAATTTATCATCATTCCATTTAGCAGGATTGTTTATGATGTAATTAGAAATGGCCTGGTATGATAGTTCGTTGCGGATAATATGGTCATGAAACCGCGATTGCCATTGAAAATATTGATGGCCGTTTTTGTTGCACCATCGTTTTACCGATGATTTATATTGATTAATAATAACGGAAACAGAACCTGAAATTGGTTTGCCAAATTGATTGCCTGATTTTTCGGTTGGTATTGTATGTAGGGACATGCCATGGCATGTCCCTACATCCGTCAATTCAATAATTCCATGAACATGATTGGGCATTATAATGTGTTCGTGCAATACCGCCCTCGGAAAATGTTTTGGTATCTCCATCCAACATTCATCTGCAATTTTCCCTGCCTCATTCAATTTCATTTTTTCATCCACCACCCTTCCAAACAAACACATTCTATCCTTGCAGCATATTGTTACAAAATACAATCCTGCCTGAGAATAATCATATCCTTTTAACCGAACAGATCTTCGATGATGTATTTGTGGATTGTATGTCATTTGCCTTCAACAATTTTCATTTCCTCATCCGTCAGGCCTTAAAACCTGAGGGAAGTAGTCTAAAGCCTGCTGACAATGCCCTTCACTTCTGCATCGCATTCAACTCCTTCATAATTTTTTTCGCCCGTGAACAAAAACCTGCCGAGTCATACGGCATGCGGGTTTCGATGGAGAGTTTCAGTTCATTCGCCAGTTCAGGATGATGTTTGCAGAGGTTAGCCAAAACGGTCATGGAAAAAACCCTGACGGCAATCGGTTCTTTCAAATCATGGAACAACTTAAAACAGGTTTCAACGGTAATGCCATGCAGTGATTCCGGAATATCAATGAACTGAAGAACTCTTATCGTATTTCGTTTCACTGCAATGTGAACCGGTTTTGCAAGATTCAGAATCATCTTCTTCAGATGCTTCTTCAGCAGGAAAGGAAAAGCTTCAGCACAATAACTCACAGCCCACGCCGCACGCTGTGTCACGCGGTATTCATTCCCGAGAAACAATTTCATCAGTTCATCAAAACGATTCTGATCATCGTCGATGTACCGGACTATCTTCAGCGTTTGCCTCTTTGAATGTTCTTTTAATATTTCATCACGTAAATTCATGAGAACTGTAAAAATGAAATGCCAAAATACTTTTTTTTCGTTAAAGAATAAAAATATTTTCAGTAACCTTGAAACACATGCGCCACGAAAAGAAGTTTACGGATTCAATACCTTCGCATGAAAAACACGAACATCATCTGCCACGGTGACGAAATACAAACCCGCAGCAAACGATCTCAAATCAAATTCGATCATACGATCATCTTTACCCGGAGATATTTTTTCTGAAAAAACTTTCCTTCCATGAACGTCAACAATTTCAAGAAATGAATTGGAAGAGCCGGAGCAGTTAATGCGGAACAACCCATTCCTTATCGTATATATTTCCGAACACATGGATTTTGATACCTGATAGTTAAGCGCAATCGTTTCCGAATATTCAAAATCACCATTGTAATCGACTTGTTTCAGGCGGTAATAATTCACTCCTGCCTTTGGTTGCAAATCATCAAAAGAATAACGGATCGTTTGACTGCTGTTTCCATGACCGGCTACCGCACCGATTTTCTTAAAGTCATCCGAATCAGTCCGGCGCTCCACATCAAAATAATCGTTGTTGATTTCACTACCTGTTGTCCATGCCAGATAATTGATTTCATTTTTGTTTTCTCCTGTAAAAGAAAGCCATTTCACCGGTAAAGGCGCGGCAATCATTTCGTCAGCGCCGATATCCGGGGTAACGGGGTTTCTTGCATCGAGATCAAAATCATCGGAAACCCCGGCGATGGATATTCCACCGTTATTCACCTGGGTAGCTATCTGTGGATTGATGTGTAAAAAAGCAGAAGCTGTACCACTCGTATTTAAAAAAGGAGGAAACTCGGTGACAGAATTACTTTCCCTTGACGTCCCGACAAGGGTTTTGAAAGCAGCAAGTGTTTGTACATTGTTGGTAACATCATAATAAATCAAATGGTTTGCGCCAGGTGTTCCGGCATAAAATAAATTATTGTTGGATGCGGCCAAATAATTTGTTAGATCAACTGAACTTCTTTCAAATGCAATGGTTTTTCCGGCACCATTTGGTGTGGAACCATTTACGATGATGTTGTTTTGCAAAGTAAGAGCAGCATTTGTCGAAGTAAAATAAGCGCCATGATAAAATGAAGTAGTACTGAAGTTTGCACCCGATGAAACAGCATTTAAATAAATGGTGTTGTAATAAACATTTAATGTTGAAACCGGTGGCAAATTAGTGGTGTAGAGCCCGATGATCGCCTGTGCCACATTGGTTGCAGTCGGAGTTCTTAAATCACCAATGTAATTATTGGTGATATTGGCTCCAGGATTTATTGCACTTAAATAAACTGCTCTAATCGTTCCGTTGGCACCGGTTGAAGAAAAATCATACAGTTTATTTTTATAAAACGACAACACTCCCGTTGAACCAAACCACAAACCATAAACCGGTCCTCCGTTAGATGAGAAGGTGTACATCGTATTGTTTCCAATGTTGTTGTTGTAAGGGCTGCCGCCAGCATACATGTACATTCCATAGATGTAAGCGGCTCCGTTTCCAATCAAATGATGAACACTATTGTTTGTCAAACTAACTCCGTTGGATGAACTGTTTGAGAATGCATAGATGTTTCCCCCTGCGCTTGCACCTGTTTGTGTAACAGAAAAATTACTCAGCGTATTTCCATTGAAAAGAACGCTGCTGATACCGGTGTAAAATGCATTGCCTGTAACCATGCCGGTGATGGTTCCGCTTGTTCCTGTTCCTGTTATAGTTAAATTATTTATGGTGTTGGTGTATGCCCGCTGAACTTTTCCTGCATACAATGAAATACCGGTTAAAAATCCGGAAGCGCTCGCCGTTATCGTCAGGTTGTTTATGTTGTTATTCATTGCAAACACGCTATCAGGAGGTGTTCCACCGGTGTATGAATAAATCCCATACACCTGTGGAAATGTTCCGGATGATGCTCCAATGGAAATTCCACTTACCGTATTGTAAATGAATTTTACTTTCAATGCACCAGAGCCGGTTAAGCCATAAAAAAAACCGGAAGTCATTAAACTGCATGTGCAATTGGTTATTGAGTTGTAATTTATATTTTGATAGGCCCCGAGAAAATTTACGGATATACCATAAACATATTGCGTGGTTGCATTTGATTTTAATGAAACCGTATTGTTCGTTACATCGCCATAGGATCCGGTTCCACCGCTACAGGATATGCCATACAAATTTGCCAATGGATGATTTACACCGGAGCCATTGTTATTATCTACGTTATTATACGAAACATTAATACCCCACTGATTGATGATTTGAATTCCATAGGCCGGGTTTACTGCTCCGGTTCCGCCGCCATAATTCAAAATGCTATTCCCGGTTGTTGATGCAGAACCTCCAATATCATTCCCTGCATCGTTCGTGACACCAACACCTGCTGATGCATAACCGGTCATTCCAATTCCAATGTTGCAATTCTGAATGGTGTTGCCGTAAATCTTATTGTACGAATTGGTACCAACAGCAGTTGTTGGAATCAGGGCAGTTGTTGCTGCTGTTGGAATTGAATTATGCATAATGATTCCAACGCTTCCGGTTTGCATGGGAGCAACGGCAGTTGCATTATTCATTCTGTTTAAAGTGATCACGCAATTTTTAATGGTGTTGTACATGCAACCATCACTCAAACTTGCTTTGTACAATGCATAACCATACTCCATCGTGGACGGGTTGGTTGTGTTTGCTGCATTTTCCGCTAAATCAATTCCGTCAATCGTTACATCATCGCAACCAACGATTCTGAAAATTCCATCCTGTACGGCTGTCGCAGGAGTGCCCGTCCCGCCTGTATAGGCAATGATCAGCGGATTTGCTAAGGCAGTCGCTGCTTTTTGAAAAACAAGCGTGTTGACGGATGACAGCGATGCATTCAGTATGGCACTTCCGAGTGCCAGGCCTCCTGAAGAAGCAGTTTCAGAATAGAAAATCCCCGCACCGATGTTAAACACTACTCCGCCGGCACCAACACCGAACGTATTCAGATCGGCAATGGCTGCAGCCACAGAAGAATAATTACCCGGGATTGTCTTTGTTCCGGTAAGCGGCTGTGAATCGGCAGACCCGGCACAAATGACAAAGAGTAAAAACTGGATAATTATTTTTTTCATACCACTATTCCTTGTTGAGTCTTGTTTTTATGTTCCTGTTTCTGCTTGAAAATAATTCTGCTACATTTATTGAACGATCACTTTTGCATGAAAGACATGCTCGTCATCTGCGATCGTGACGAGATACATGCCGGCTGCAAATGATCTTAAATCAAATTCGACAAAGTGATCTTCGTTCTCCGGAGATATTTTTTCTGAAAACATTTTCCGTCCATGAACATCTAAAATTTCAAGAATTGAATTGGAAGAACCGGAGCAGCCGGCACGGAACAGTCCGTTTTCAACAGTATATAATTCACTGCACCAGGATGATGAGGAATGATTCTTCAATGCTATCGTTTCCGAATATTCAAAATCACCATTGTAATCCACCTGTTTCAGTCGGTAATAATTCACTCCTGCCTTTGGTTGCAAATCATCAAAAGAATAACGGATCAGTTGCGTACTGTTTCCATGACCGGCTACTGCACCGATTTTCTTAAAGTCATCCGAGTCTGTCCGGCGTTCCACATCAAAATAATCGTTGTTGATTTCGCTGGCTGTCGCCCAGTTGAGATGATTGATTTCATTTACATTTTCTCCCGTGAACGAAAGTAATTTTACCGGGAACGGGCTGGATTGAATTCCATACTTCGCAAAAAATACATTATCGACCGAAGAAGGCGCTGTCAGGTTTGCCATTCCTGCACCCGGATCAAAATCAACTGTGGAGGAACCAAACGCACTGCCATTAAAAATTCCGGAATAATAAATCGTATTGTTAGCATCAATCGTCAATGCAGATTTGTATCCCGAAACCGTGCAGTAACAAGAGTGACCGAATACACCGGCCCATGAATAATTGCCACTGCCATCGTACTTCGCAAAAATATTGTAATACGGAGGAGGCAACCCGGAAGGAACATTCAGGTTAGCTGTTCCAGCTCCCGGATCCATATCAATAGCAGCCGGTGCCCCGCTCAGGAAACTTCCTGAGATAAAAACATCACCGAATGCATCCAGGGCAAGATCAATGTTGTTGGTGTTAAGCGGTAATCTTTTCGCCCAGATGTAATTTCCGGCTGCATCATATTTTCCGAAATAACTTCCACCACCTACCTGGTTTGCCACTGAAGCACCCGGGTCAAAGTCAACGGTGCCGGTAAAAATACCGGTGACGAAAACACTTCCTGCCGCATCCGTTTTGATGGCAGAACCTGCATCCGTTCCGGTACTTCCAAAAGCATTCGACCACAGGTAATTTCCATTCTGATCATATTTGGCAATGAAGATATCAGAACCTCCGGTTGAAACCAGGTTGCTGACTCCGGCTCCAGGATCAAAATCCGCCGTGGTGTTGAAACTCCCCGTAATGAAAATATTTCCGGAAGCATCTGTTGTGAAATCACGAAGATCTTCAGAGGCAGTACCCCCGACTTGCTTTACCCAGAGGTAATTGCCGTTCGAATCATATTTGGCAAAAAAGATATCTGTTGAACCAAATGAAGTGGGTGAAGCAACACCTGCACCCGGATCAAAATCAACGGTGGCAGAAAAATTTCCGGCGAGATACACGTTGCCAAAGACATCCGTTTTAATTTCACTTCCGGAATCATAGCCTGTTGAACCGATGCTTTTTGCCCAGATATAATTTCCATTGCTGCTGTACTTGGCAAAATAAATATCGTTCGAACCCGAAACAGAAACCAGGTTTGCGACTCCGGATCCCGGATCAAAATCAACGGTACCGCTGAAGAAACCGGTGATGTAAATGTTTCCGGAGACATCGATCCCTATGCTGTTGTTTCCATACGATGCATTGATCGGAATATTTTTCGCCCACAAATAATTCCCGGCTGAATCATATTTGGCGATGTAAGCATTAGAACCATAAGGAACGGGTGTGATGTTCGCGACACCGGGGCCCGGATCAAAATCAACTGTTCCGAAAAACACACCGGTGATGAAAACATTCCGGTTGGCATCCACGACGAGATCGCGCTGAATGGATTCCACATTCCCAGGTAATGTTTTCGCCCAGTTGTACACCGGTGTTTGGGAAAAGATGGTTCCAGGGAAAAGTAAAAATACATACACGGCCGGCATGATGCATTTCTTCTTCCAGCGGGAAGCGAAAAGAAAACAACGAATGAATGGATGAATTCTTATAACTTGAATATGTTTCATGTATCCGGTAATAAGTGATGTTGATGATGGCATGCGGCTGACGAAGGAATCTTCCATCGTCAAACGGGAAAGGACACACCTCTCCTTTAAAAAATCAACTCAGAACAGAAGGTGGATGGAATACAGAACCCGAATGCGTTGAACAATTCATCACCGGATAAAAAGCCAGGAAAGAAAAATCAGTGTTCAACTGAACCGTCACCGGACTAAAAACAAAACTAAAAAACGATTGATCCACTTTACATTTTGAAATGTTATCCTGCATCGGAAGTTTCTGATGGTGTGCAGGATCACTTTGTTCATGTTTCAGATCGAAGTAATGAAGCCGCATGAATTCAAAAAAAGAAATGCCGCGTACATCCATTTTTTGATGTTCCTCATAATGCGCAACGAGTTCCGGAATTTTTTTGAATTCGGAAAAATTGTTGTTGAGGAAAACGGCTCCCAGCAACAAAATCAGGCTCATGAAGATGACAATCACTTTTTTCATCGATGAGCAAAGATATAAAAGAAGATGATAAGAGTCAACAATCAAAATACGATCCCGTAAACATATTTGATACGAAATCGTATTTTATATTATCGAACAATTGAAATTTTACCTGTATTTAACTTCCAGGTACTCTAGATAATTTTTAAAGTTGTCCTGAAATTTTATTTTCATTTCTTCCTTCATCGCATTTTTTTCAGCATCATAACGCTTAAAGGCAAGGAAGAATGCATTGTTGGGAAATTGACCGGCACCAAAATAATTCCTGTACCTGCTGGTGTTATGAAATGAAACGGTATCGAGGGATTGAACAATCCGGGTAATCATTTTTGTCTTGGATGACGATTTCTCTTCTTCTTTCATGTCTGCACGAAAAGAGTTGTACAATGAATCAAGAAGTTTCAAACCCACCAGCATTTGTTTGCTGAATAAATCATAGTCTTCTTTCCGCTGAAGATAATCGATGACTTTCTGTGTAGAATCACCATACCTAAATTCAAGAAACCGAACCGCACCTTCTTCGCCAATCACGCTGGCGAGATTTTCATTGAAGTCAACACTGCTCTTCACATACAAGGTTGCATGCGTCATTTCATGGATAAACAATTCAGCAATTTGTCCTTCGCTACGGTACAATACATTCGAAAGAATCGGATCACGAAACCAACCTAAGGTGCTCCATGCACTGGTTGGTCCGTAATCGACATCAAATCCTTCTTTTATTAACTGCTGTTCTTCTTTCTTACCTTTTTCATTATTAAAAAATCCTTTGTAGCCCACGTTGCCGATAACAGGAAACCACCATTCGTAAGGCTTTAACCTGTATCTCTCCGAAGCAGTAACCACCCAAAGCACCGGCTTGCCGTGCTGGTCGTAAACCGAAGTGTAATTACGTGACGCTTTTAATCCCAATGAATCAATGGCAAACTTTTTTATCTCTTCAACGAGTTGCAGTTTTTGCTTGATCGTATCATTCACCCGTTCGTCATTCAATACTTCCTCCACGTGACGGGCATTCATGACGATGTTCAGTTGACCGCAACCTTGCTCAAATCCATAGCTGACGAGCTTGTGAAACAAGGCCGACAGCAAAAAGATGAACAGGAAAAAAACTTCGACTGCCCGTAAGATGATTCTGAAAATCTTTCTCATCAGGCATGCAAGTTATTTCGAAATACTTCATCTTGCATGAGTATTTCATAAAACTGTGAACCAAGTTTTTGATTTCCTGATCTATGAAACAAAGAATCATTTTTGTATGTTGCGTTCACAAACGTCCGACATGTTTTTTCTGTTATCAAAACTCCTGGCATTCCTGATTACTCCGATCATCTGGATCATCGGTTTGTTGTTGTATTCACTACTGGCTAAAAATGAAAAGAGGAAAAAAAGAATGCTGTCGATCGCACTGATTCTTCTGCTCTTTTTCTCCAACACTCTTCTTTTCGAGGAAGCGATGCGCCTATGGGAAAAACCAACTACAACAATGGAATTCAATACAACATACGATGCCGGGATTGTGCTTGGAGGAATCATTTCATTTAACCAGGCAGAAGACCGCTTACAATTCAACCGCCGAAACGACAGGCTGATGCAGGCCGTACTGTTGTATAAAAAGGGAACGATCCGGAAAATATTTTTCACCGGCGGTTCCGGAAGTGTCGAACATCCCGATATCAAAGAAGGTCCGCTGGTAAAAAAATTTCTTCTGGAAACAGGAATTCCGGAAACTGACATTTTGATCGAATCCGAATCGAACAACACACATGAAAATGCCGTGTTCTCGAAACCATTGCTTGAAAAAAATTTTACATCCGGGAAATTCCTTCTCATCACATCTGCTTTTCACATGCGCAGATCCATCGGTTGTTTTGAAAAATCAGGAATTGCCGTAACGCCCTACCCTACTGACTTCTATGCCGGGCGACGAACTTTTAGTTTTGGACGACTGGTGATCCCGAATGCGGAAACGCTTTTCAACTGGGACTCACTCATTCATGAAATGTTCGGCTACCTGGTGTATAAAATTTCGGGGTACGCTTAGAACCCACCGTTTCATTCAGGTTCAATAACCAGTTTCTTAGTGTACTGTTTTTCACCATCCATCACTTTAACAAAATAAATTCCGGCAGCCATATTCTTCAGAGTAATTTCTTTTTTTGAAGAGCTATGAAAAAGCTCGTTGTAAATTTTTTCTCCGAAGACATTATAAATTTCAACGACTCCTGTATGAATCATCTCAGTGAAAGTAATGATGAATTTCCCTGCTGATGGGTTTGGAAAAACATGAATGAATGAAGAGGTTTCTATTTCATTCACTCCAACAGTTGTGCAAAACGTGGAATCGTTACCTATACTGCCGATAACCAGGGGTGACAAATGAATGATGGTAAAGGTAAAAGGCGAGATCTGAGTTAACGTGCCGGAGACCTGTGTGGCAGGACTTCCAATTATTGTTGCCGGATCAATTTCATTACAACCGGCATTCCCCAAACTATCTGTCTTTACCAGCAAAATATCTACATTGACAGGAGTAGTATATATGCTACCGGTTAAAATATAACCGCCATCAATCGTCTGCTCAACGGATTTGGCATCAGAACCAGCGATGGCTTTTGACCATACAAGATTTCCTAAATGATCTGTCCTGATCACATACGCTCCGTAAATTCCAAAACTGGTGGTGCTGCCAGAAATAACATAACCTCCGTCAGCAGTCTGCTCAACACTGTAACCAATATCATCAGCGGTTCCGCCATACGTTTTTGACCAAAGGATATTTCCGATGCTGTCGGTTTTGATCAGATATACATCGCTTCCTCCTGCCCCGAAACTACTGGTGGAGCCGGCAATCACATAACCATGATCATTTGTTTGTTTTACAGAATTACCAAAATCATCCAGCACTCCCCCGAAAGCCTTTGTCCATAAGGTATCACCGTTGCCATTGGTTTTTATAAGATAAACATCGGCCGAATCGGCACCAAAACTTTTAGTATAACCAGCGATGATAAATCCTCCATCATTGGTTGGCTGAACCGAAGAGGCTTCATCTCTATCAATTCCGCCATAAACTTTTGTCCAAAGAGTATCTCCGGCAGAATTTACTTTCACCAGCAGCACATCACTATGAATAGAACCGGAATCCCAGATTTCCCCCGCAATAATATAATTGGAATCAGGGGTTTGATGAATGGAATTACAGGTTGTGTATTTCAGACTATAATTAATATACTCCCTCGCCCACAATGTATCTCCACTCATATTCAGCCTGATGAAATAAAGGTTACCATAATTAAAGCCTCCAATAATATAGCCTCCATCGTTGGTCTGTTCCACCAAATTATTTTCAAGGTAAGAAAGGGCATCATAAGACTTGGCCCATGTCAAATCTCCGTTTGAATTTGTTTTGATCAAATATAAATCCCAGACAATGGTATTATAAAAAGTAGTGCCTGAAACAATATACCCATCATCAGCAGTTTGCTGAACGGAATGGCCATAATCAATAATTCCAGCATCAATCGTTTTTTGAAAAAGGGTCTGTGCGGTGCAATGGCAGGAGACGTTGAAAATGAAAAAAGCAGGAAGAAGTAAATATTTTTTCATCGTACTTGTCTTTAGATCATCGTAAAGGTAAAAGATTATCCATGGAATGTACAATGACCTGGATGCAAGAGTCGAGAGTCAAGAATCAAAACACAAGATGCAAGAAATAAGAAAATTAGCTTAAGGCAGAAATCTGTTCTTCGATCGCTTTGATTTTTGCGATTGCATCCGACTCCTTCTTTCTTTCTACAGCCACCACTTCCGGTTTGGCATTGGAAACAAAACGTTCGTTGGCGAGTTTCGACTGAACCGATTTCAGAAACCCTTTGTTGTAATCGAGTTCCTGCATGAGTCTTGTCTTTTCTGATTCCAGGTCGATGGCAGACGAAAGCGGTATGAAAAACTCATGGTTGCTGATCATGAACGAGATTACATTTTCCGTTTTGTTCCCGCTTTTCTCAAATTTCGAAAGGTTGGAAAGCTTGAGAATGATTTCATCGAAACGTTTGCTGATGTTTTCATTCGTCCTCACGAACAATTCCAGTTTTTCCTTCGGAGAAATATTTTTCTGCTGCCGGATGTTACGCACATGGGTTACGATTTCAGAAGCAAGAGAAAATTCTTCGAGCAATGACTGATCCGGTGAAACAGTTTCCGGCCATTCCGAAACAATGATACACTCTTTCTCACCGCGCTCACCTATGAGATGCCAGAGTTCTTCGGTGATGAAGGGCATGAACGGGTGAAGCACTTTCAATATGTCTTCAAAAAATTCGATCGTCGAATTGTACGTGTATGGATCAACCGGCAAAGGTTTCCCATCCACAAAATCCGGCTTCACCATTTCAAGATACCAGCTGCAGAAGTCATCCCACACCAGCTTATAAGAGGCCATCAACGCTTCGGAAATCCTGTACTTCGAATACAGGTCATTGATGTTGGCAATTTCTGAGTTCAGTTTTGCACTGAACCAGTCAATAGAAATTTTATTTTTCTCCGAAGGATCGCTGTCATCCGTAGCCCATCCTTTGATGAGCCGGAAAGCATTCCAGATTTTATTGGCAAAATTTCTTCCCTGTTCACAATAGCTTTCATCAAACAACAAATCATTTCCGGCAGGTGAACACAACAGCATCCCGACCCGGACTCCGTCAGCCGAATATTTAGTGATGAGTTCCAATGGTTCGGGAGAATTGCCCAGCGATTTACTCATCTTCCTCCCCTGCTTGTCGCGCACAATACCTGTGAGGTACACATTGGTAAACGGTTTCTGATCCCTGTATTCATACCCGGCGATGATCATCCTCGCCACCCAGAAAAATAAAATCTCCGGAGCAGTAATCAAATCATTGGTCGGGTAATAGTATCGGATGTCTTCATTGTCCGGGTTTTCCATCCCGTCAAAAACACTGATCGGCCAGAGCCAGGAAGAGAACCAGGTATCCATCACATCTTCGTCCTGTTTCAATACACCAACAGAGAATTTTTCGTTACGGTTTGCGAATTGAGCGATGGCATCCTCCTCGGTTTTAGCCACAACGAATTCTCCGTTGGGTGCATACCATGCAGGTATGCGTTGTCCCCACCAAAGCTGACGACTCAGGCACCAGTCGCGTACATTTTCCATCCAATGCCTGTACGTGTTGATGAATTTATTCGGGATCAGGTTGACTTCTCCATCAAGAACAGCATCCAGAGCAGGTTTGCTGATGTCTTTCATTTTCAGGAACCATTGCATAGATAACTTAGGCTCAATGACGGCCTGTGTTCTTTCGCTATGGCCGACCTGGTGCGAATAGTCTTCCATCTTTTCGATGAGTCCGTCCTCTTCAAGTTTTTTCAAGGCAGCTTTACGTGCAGCGAACCGATCCATGCCGACAAATACTTTTCCTGCTTCTGATATCGTTCCGTCTTCATTGAGCGTATCGATGACAGGAAGCTTATGACGCAAACCGATTTCATAGTCAACGATGTCATGTGCAGGAGTCACTTTCAGGCAGCCGGTTCCGAATTCACGGTCAATGGCTTCATCGGTAATCACAGGAACAGGACGGTTTACGAGAGGTACCATCACATTTTTTCCATGAAGATGTTTGTAGCGATCGTCTTCCGGGTGAACGGCAACAGCCACGTCACCCATGATGGTTTCGGGACGAACGGTTGCAACAACAAGATAATTTCCGGAGGCCGGAGATGTTTCCCCTTCGATCAGGTACCGGACATACACCAGTTTGCTGTTCACCTGTTTGAACAAAACCTCTTCATCGCTGACAGCAGTCTTTGCCACAGGATCCCAGTTCACCATGCGTTGACCGCGGTAAATATTTCCCTTCTTATACAAGTCGATGAACACATTCACCACATCACGGTAATAGCCCTCATCCATCGTGAAAGAAGTTCGTTCCCAGTCGCAGCTGGCCCCGAGTTTTTTCAATTGCTCCAGGATGATTCCGCCGTATTTCTCTTTCCACTCCCAGGCATACTTCAGGAATTCTTCTCTTGTGAGATCACTTTTTTTTATGCCACGGTCGCGAAGCATGTGAACTACTTTTGCTTCTGTTGCAATCGATGCGTGATCGGTTCCCGGAACCCAGCAGGCATTCTTACCAAGCATCCTCGCACGGCGGATCAACACATCCTGGATGGTATTGTTGAGCATGTGTCCCATGTGCAACACACCGGTCACATTGGGTGGTGGGATCACAATGGTATAAGCTTCCCGTTCATCGGGAACGCTGCGGAAAAAATTTTGTTTCATCCAGTACCGGTACCATTTATTTTCAACGGTGGAAGGATCGTATGTCTTTGGAATTTCCATTTTCAAACAGATGATTTTAGAATCCGGGAAACAGGACCTGAAACAGCCCCATCTCATTGCTCCGGCAACATGTCTTTATTATTGAATTTGATTGTGTCGCGAATATCCGCATTTGATTTCAAATATGTAAACTCCGGATGCAAACTTTGAAATAAATTTCTGTTGATTACATTTGTTGACAGAGGAAATATACAGTCGACGGCAGATTGACAGGAGCTAAGAATCAAGAGTCAAGAATCAAGAATCAAGACAATTGGCATTCAACTTAATCAACCAATTACTCAATCAACTTTGGAGTGATAAAACCACTGGATACAGATCATGGATAAATGGTTATTATTGACGGTAAACTTAAAATACAGGATGAAAAAAATCAATCTAACCACCCGGATACTCATCGGCCTGGTGCTGGGCATTGCGGTTGGCGCCTGGTACAGGAGCAACTGGCCTGATCCGGCGAACATCAAACCATTTGCAGATAATATTTCGCTGCTGAGTGATGTTTTTCTGCGGCTGATCAAAATGATCATTGCGCCGCTGGTTTTTTCATTGCTGCTCACCGGTGTTGCTAAGGTCGGGGATTTTAAATCAGTCGGGCGTATCGGTTTGAAAACCATTCTCTGGTTTACATTCGCCACACTTGTTTCGCTGACGATCGGGTTGGTCATCGCCAACATTTTCGAGCCGGGAAAACAAATTGCATTGACCGTGACTTCATCGATCCCGGTGGAAGCAAAAGCATTCAATGCAAAAGAATTTATCTCTCACGTTTTTCCAGAAAGCATCGTAGATGTGATGGCAAGGAACCAGATTCTGCCGATCATCGTATTCGTTTTGTTCTTTGCCGTCGCCACAGCAGCCATCCATGAAAAAGGAAAAATCATCATCGAATTTTTTGATGCCGTTTCTCATGCCATGCTGAAAGTGACGAGCTACGTGATGAAACTCGCTCCTGTTGCGGTTTTCGGGGCTGTTGCTTCGGTGATAGCCAGCAAAGGGCTTGGCGTATTGAATGGGTATCTCTCCGTTGTACTTTGTTTCTTCGGCGGGTTGATCTTTTTTGTTTTTGGTTTCCTGTTTTTGGTTTGCATCATTCTGAAAATAAATTTCATCCGGTTGCTGAATCATGTGAAAGATGCCATGATCCTGGCCTTCAGTACGTCGAGCAGTGAAGCGGCTATGCCGCGCGTGATCGAAGGACTGGAACGTTTCGGGTTTTCGAACAGGATCGTCAGCTTTGTACTTCCGCTCGGATATTCTTTCAACCTCGACGGCTCCATCATGTACATGACCTTTGCGACGATGACGATTGCGCAGGCATCCGGCATGCACATCACGCTGGCGCAACAAATCACGATGATGCTGATACTGCTGATCTCAAGCAAAGGAGTGGCAGGGGTTCCGAGGGCGTCGCTGGTGGTGATTGCCGGAATGCTTTCCTATTTCAATATTCCTCCCGAAGGATTGTCGCTGATACTCGGCATCGACTGGCTGCTCGACATGGGAAGATCGGCGACGAACGTGATGGGAAATGCTGTTGCCACGGCCGTTGTGAGCAAATGGGAAGGAGAAAACTGAAGGAGTTTAAATCTTACGGATCAGCATCAATCCATCCCGTACCGGAAGCAAAACATGCTGAACCCTTTCATCAGCATGAACTTTTTTATTGAAGGTATCAATGGCTTTTGTGTCCGCATCCATCGCTGAGGGTTTCTCCAGGACTTTCCCGCTCCATAAAACATTATCGGCAAGGATAAATCCTCCCGGCCTCACCTGATCGAAAACGAGGTCATAGTAAACGGAGTAGTTGATTTTATCCGCATCAATAAAAACCAGGTCAAATGTTTCATTGATGGACGGAATCATAGAGCGCGCATCACCGGAATAGGTTTTGATTTTGTCGGACAGATTTGCTGTGTTGATGTACCGTTTCACCATCGGTTCCAGTTCATCGTTGATGTCGATGGTGTGAAGCATACCGCCGGGTTTCAAGCCTGCAGCCAGACAGATTGCTGAGTAGCCGGTATAGGTTCCGATCTCGAGAATCTGCATTGGTTGTATCATGTGGCTGACCATGGAAAGAAACTGTCCCTGCAAATTGCCCGATAACATTCGCGGCATCAGAACGGTTGAGTTGGTCTCCCTGTTAAGCTGTTTTAAAACACTTGTTTCCAATGATGTATGAGCATCAACATAATCAGATAATTCACTCGAAATAAATTCCATTTTTGTATACTTATCAAAAATAAAAAAACGCATTCCGAAAGAAATGCGTTTTTAAAATGAGGTTGGTATGACTTAATTCCAGGACTGGAATTTTCCGATTTTTACTTTCTGAACATTCTGAACCTGGCGGGCTGGATGAGCAGGATCTGAAGTTGGAACAGGAGAATATTTATCAAGGAAAGTCACCACTTCGCAGTTCGACCAGTTCAGGCCGGTTAAATCAACAGAATATGTTTTGATGTAATCATGTCCTTTCACCATTTCTTTTTGCGGAACAGGATCGCCGTAAGGAATAGACGACACCACTTTTCTCAGCACGTTCTTGTGATGAAAGTCAACCATCGGATCCGGCATGTAATAATACAACAGGATCGACTGATCTGAATTGCTGTAATAGTTGTGCTGGTCATAGGCAGAATTGGTAGCATTGTGAACATCCGTTTCGGTGATGAAAACACTCAGGCGGTAATCGCTGAAGATATCAGCAGCAAAACCGGTATGAACCGTTAACGTCAAGGTATGGCCGCTGATGTTTGTGGCATCAATCGCAAAACCACATTTCGCATACAACCCGATTTCAGAGGGGATAGCAGAAGGCCAGTCGGAAGGATCCTGTAAAATTCCCCTGTCGATGGCTCCGTTCGGATAACCTGTGTTCGCATACATGGTGTCATAAACATTCACTCCACCCGGAGCTAATTCAGGAACTTCCATCACATCACCCACATGGATGGCAACGCCGATACATTTGTTAGGATACAAGGTACTCACCGAATCAAAATAATAAGCACCGCGCGGGCACCATCCGCACCACGCTCCAGTCAACTCTTCGAACAGCATTTTCTTGCCGAAGTTAGAAGGAACAACCAAGGTGTTACTGCTTTCAGGAGGAATGGGCAGGTCGCCGGTTCCTTCCTGCTTTTTACAGGAAGACGCCATCATGGCAACGACGGCTAACGAAAGTATTATTTTTTTCATCAGTAGTTTTATTTTGCCGAAAAGTAGTAAAGATTTCATTTAAAATCAAATACCACCTCATTAATTTTCAACATCGCCGGTTCATATGAATGAAAAACACTAAAAAATCCAACGGAACTGTATTTCTTTATCTTTGCCGCCTCAATTAAAATCCATGAAAAACTTCTCAACCATCCTGAATGCGGTACTGCTTGCCGCCGTAGCCGTGCTCTATTACCTTCATTTCAAAAGCAGCCCGGAACCCGTGCAAACCATGCCTGCCGGCGCTTTCCGTAATGCGAACATTGCCTTTGTGAATTCAGATTCAATGCTGGATCAATACAACTATTTCAAAAATAAGAAAGCTGAATTCGAAGAGAAGCAGGCGAAAGCAAAATCGGAACTGAAAGAAGAAGGAGCAAGATTACAGGGTGAAATACAGACGTACCAGCAAAAAGCCGGCTCCATGACTGAGCAGCAGCGACAGAAGACGGAAGAGCTGCTTACCATGAAGCAGCAAAAATTCATGCAGAAGAAAGATGAAATGCTCGGCCAACTCGATGAAGAACAAAGCAAAAGCAACGAAGAACTTTACGGGAAACTCATTGCCTTCATGAAGACGTACAACAAAACCAGGAATTATAATTTCATTCTTGGTTTACAGAAAGGCGGAGGAATTTTATTTGCAAACGACAGCCTCAACATCACGAAAGACGTGGTTGCCGGGCTGAACAAAGAATACGAGAAGGAACAGAAAGAGAAGTAGTGTTACGTTAAATCTAAAAAGTTAAAAGTCAGAACCGGGTACCGACTAAAACAAATGACGATATTGTAATGGCGTCTTTTCAGAGTTGACTTAATAGAGGTATCACTTGTAGAACAGTTTGAAATAATTCAACGGGTTCTGAAGCCTCTTCCTCGCTTCCAGGTTATCGAACATGATCATGATCGTATTTCTCAGCCGCTCGCTTTTGGATGCCTTGTTGATGACAAGGTTGAACAGCCAGGGATACCGCGATAACCGCTGAAGCGTTCTGCTGATCTTTAATTCATTCCATAGTTTGCCGTACACTTCGCGATCGTACTCCGAAAGAAAATTTTCATCAAAGCGGTTTTCTGTCAATGCACATTGAATGTGTTTCGCCGCCACCATACCGCTGAGCATGGCATTGCCGATTCCTTCGCCTGTAAACGGATCAATGAGTGACGCGGCATCGCCGGTGAGCAGGAAATTGCTTCCGGAGATTTTTCTCTTCTTCGATCCAAGCGGCAATCCCCATCCTTTGATGCCATCGACCAACTGCGCTCCTTCAAAACGTTTTTTGAATTCGGGATGATGCTGAATGATGTTCATCAACGACTGCTTCAGGTTAATTTTTCGTTTGCTCACATCGGCACTCAGCATTCCCAAACCCACGTTGGCTTCGCCGTTCGCCATCGGGAATATCCAGAAATACCCGGGCAAAAGTTCTTTCAGAAAATGAAGCTCGATGAAATTCTGAGGATGAAAATTTTTCACTCCTTTGTAGTACGCTCTCAGCCCTGCGCAATAATGACGGTCATCTTTTACGTAACCGCCGAGTTTCCTGGCAACGACGGAACGGTCGCCTTCCGCCCCGACAATCAACTTGCATGAAATGGAATGTTGGCTTCCCTGTTGAACATACGTCACCTCTACTCTATTTTCTTTGCGGATCAATTCCTTTACTTCAGCATTCTCTATGACCGTTGCATACGTGCGGTCGATTTTCTGAAAGAGGAAGTCATCGAAATAAACTCTTCTCGAAATAAATCCGGGAGCTGACTTCAACGACTCAATGTTTTTTGCAAAAGGGATGTCCACACAAGTTCCATTGGGCGCACCGAACTTCACACCATAACTGCCGAGAGCCTGAGCCTGGCAGAGGTTCAGTTCATCGAGAAGTTTACCATCGAGTTTCCTGAGGATGTCAACCACTTTCCCGCTCAGCGCGTCGCCGCATATTTTATCACGGGGAAAGGATGATTTATCGAGGATGATATGAGGAATCTTATTCCGGCAAAGAAAAAGGGATGTCACCGACCCGGCCGGCCCGGCTCCTGCAATCACAATGGCTGTCTCGTTATTTTTCATCGCCACAAAGAAAAGTTTTTCCGCCTGATATTTTGCAACTTGAAAATATTCCCGTTAATTTTGTATACAGCATGACTAAGTTGCCTTCCACCGGTGTTTCAAAGATTGCCGCCTGTACAGCGGCGGCCATGATCTTATTTTTCTTAGCCATGAAACTGGTTGGGTTGGTGACCATCGCCGAGTTGAGGTTTGTCAATTTCATCCTCATGTTCATGGGAATCCGGTATGCATTGCTTCAGCAAAAAAAATCCCGTGGCGGTAAAACGGAATACCTCAGCGGCATGTTCACGGGATTCATGACGGCCATTTTCACTTCCTTTTTCTTCGCCGTGTTTGTTGCAGTTTACCTGTTCATCGACCACGGCTTCCTGAATTACCTCCGGGCAACACAGCCCTTCGGCAGTTTTCTCTCTCCCGTATCAGCGGCGCTGGTGATGGTGATTGAAGGAGTTGCCGGGGGAGCCATCATTACATTTTCCATGATGCACCTCTTCAGCCTGGATGACACGTCCAACTAAATGATCAGCCATTCATCCATTGTATTTTTGAATAACTTTGACGCACGATGGAATATCTTTTCAATGTACGCGTGTATGGAATCCTGCTGAATGAAAAACAAGAACTGCTGGTTACGGATGAATTCCGTTTCGGGCAACGGATCACCAAGTTCCCGGGAGGAGGATTGCAGTTCGGGGAAGGTACGCTTGATTGCATCAAACGGGAAATGATCGAAGAAACAGGAAGTGAAATTGAAATCATCCGGCATTTTTACACTACCGATATTTTCCAGCGGTCAGCCTTCGATGAAAAACACCAGATCATCAGCATCTATTACCTGATCTGTTCGTTGTCGCCATTGGAAATTAATATAAAAAAGAATCGTTTTGATTTTGATGAACAGACGGAAGGCGCACAAATTTTTCGATGGATTCCTTTGCACCTTTTAAGCAAAGAAGAATTCACATTCCCGATTGATCAGAAGGTAGGACAGCTATTGATGGATACTTTCCGTTCCTGAACAATTCATCAATCCGATTTTCTTTCCCGGCGTTCCTTATTTCACGCGGAGGACGCTGAGTAGCGGAGTTCGCAGAGTGACAACACAAAACCTATTTCTCTCCCGCGTTCTCCGCTCCCCTGCGAGCTCTGCGTGAAACAATTTTAGAAAAAAAAATTTCACGAGGGATGCCATGAGAAATTCAAATGGAGTGACTTTATATAAGCAAATGCTTCACAACAGTAAACCTCTGTGCATCTCCATGTTCTCCGTGCCTCCATGGTGAATTTACCAGGGTTTATGCTAAAACATTTTTACCACGGAGGCATAGAGGACACAGAGAAACACAGAGATTTCTATGATAGGAAACAAGAATAATTTCTAAATTGATAGAAATTTCTCCTCCGCGTTCTCCGCTCCCCTGCGAGCTCTGCGTGAAACAAATTCAGAAAAAAAATTTCACGCGGAGGACGCTGAGTAGCGGAGTTCGCAGAGTGATCACACAAAACCAATTTCTCCCCCGCGTTCTCCGCTCCCCTGCGAGCTCTGCGTGAAACAAATTCAGAAAAAAAATTTCACGCGGAGGACGCTGAGTAGCGGAGTTCGCAGAGTGATCATACAAAACCTATTTCTCCCCCGCGTTCTCTGCTCCCCTGAGAGCCCTGCGTGAAAAAAAATCCGCGAAGAAAAAATTCTTTCGCATCATTTTTTTTCATTCATGATCTTTGCTCCGCGGCAACCATCCATCTTTAATTTTGTGACCAGTGAATTGGCGGCGGCTTTATCGGTAAGTCCGCTTACGAGGAGATAATACAAACGATGATCCCCCTTCCCGACCGATTTGATCACCACCTGGTCGAGGCCGTAATCAACAGCAAAATCAGAAGCCATGTAAAACGCATGTTTCCAGAATTCCGTTTTCCACACGTACACCGTGATTCCATTCAGCGTCTTTTTTTTTCCGTAACAATCCCACACTTCGTTTTCCATTAAAGCCCCGTCGTTGATTAAAAGATGATCCAACAGATCCAGCACCTGTATTCTCACCGGCACCACACCGAACGGAACCATTCCGATTTTTTGCGCTGCCGAACGTGTGAGGTCGATGATCCTGCTTTTCTTAAATGGCCCGCGGTCGTTGATGCGCACCACCACGCTTTTTTGATTTTGTTTGTTGGTGACGTGAATGAACGTATTGAAAGGCAGCGTGCGGTGCGCCGCTGTAAAATCATCCATGTCGTACAGGTCGCCGCTGCTGGTCTCCAATCCCTGGAAGTCGTCGTGGTAATAAGAAGCTTTGCCGTTGGTTAAGGTGGAATCAGGCGGACGGCATTCACCGCTTCTTATGATGAGTAAGAAAATAAAAAATAAAATTGGTTTCCGCATGCTGCAAGATAAAAAAAGATCTCTAAAAAATGTCGGGGCTCATTTGAACGGGTTGTTGGTCAAATGGAGGAATGCATGAATCGGTGACAGGGCGAATGGGTAAGCAGAGTCGAAGTTGGCTCACACACTTGCACTCACACGAAACTTCGACGATCGGGGTTTCCGGGATGATCGGATTCGATTCAGGTAACCATAGAGGTAAAGTTTCATCAGATCGGCAGGCAAATAAGGCGGCCTGCCTTCTTCGGCAACCATGGAATGGTTGAAGCCGAGTTTGACGAAATCAAACCGGTTCACAACGGGTTGTCCTGATCCACCATTTCATCCAGGGAAAGCGGGAACATGGTAAGCTGCTCGCGGTCTGTTCCTGTGTGATGTAACATGGTAAATAGTAATTTACCTTTAAGATACTATCAGCCCGAAAAATTGGAAGAAATATATTAAAAAGTTATCCCCCGGTTTTTGCACAGTCTGACGAAGAAGGGATTAACGAAGTAATTTTTTTGAGGGAGTTAGAAGCACTACCGTTCGTTTCCGCACACACTTCATTAGAAGCGATAATGTTTGATTAACCACTAAACCCCTCATAAAAAATTATTTCGTTTAATCTTATGTTAGCGGCATGTGCTAATCTCGCCACGAAGGTCTGTCCGTCCAAGTTTGCAGAGAAGTATGTTCGGAGAGTTATCATTTTTAATGTTCTTGTTAGCCGAATGGCTATACATTTTCAAAGAATTGAACAGCAAAGTTGCAGAAGTCAATGATTACATCTTTATCCAAATCAAATTCTTTTCTCTTGCCTAAATAGTTTTGTGATGTCGGTGAGATTTCTTTCCCTTCTTTAAGTTCCGCAACTGTTATACACTTGATATGTTTTTTAGAAACAAGAATTATGTAAGCATTTTCGTAAGGATAATTTTTCGGTAAATGCTTTAAACTAAATTCTTCGTTGGCTCTGAATTTTACCTCAACGAAATAAACATCTTTCGTCTTTGGGTTTTGCATAACGAAGTCAGGCATTCTCCGAATTTCTTGTGCAACATCAGAACGAACGCCTTTGAGCAGTTCCATAATTCCAGGAATTGTGTTTTCCATTCCATAGCGGAAAACATTGTAATCTAAACTCAAAAATAATTCTTGAATAAGTGTCTCGGCAATTCTGCCTTTAATCATTCCGTAACGATATGCTCTTTCCTTGTCGGAAAGTCCCGCTTCCTTTTCTTCGTCAAAGTCGTCAAGGACAGCATCAATAATTTTTGTTACGGCTGCTGTCGGTGATTTCTTTTTGTTGTAACAGTCGGTGCAGAGTCCGCCATTGTATTTGGTAAACTTTCCGCATTCAATACATTCTGCCATGACGCCAATTTTATTCGCTCTTTAACTTACCGTTATCAACACGAAATGGATGAGGAATAGATTTGTTCGGTTCCTTAAGTGCATTCTTTAAGTATTCAGTGATTTTGACTTTTAATTTGTCTGCCCAATTAGGTTCCCTGATGTCGTAAATAATAACTCGGAGATGGCGTAAGTCAAAAGGAACATCATCAACATTGGATGAAATAAAAATTACTGGTTTAACAGCCGCATGTGCTAAACCCAGTTCGTAAAACACATTTGCATTCTTACCAGTTAACTCTGCTAAAAGGATTTTTGATTTATTGATTTGCTCCCAAATTTGTTCAACCACTGAACCCGTTGTAAATAATTCGTCCGCTCTGATTGGTTCAAAACTCGCATCCTTGATTGCAGGAATGTAAATCTCTTTGTAATACTTATCAAACCATTCACCGAATGGCATCATCACGAAGCAAGTGTCAAGATATTTTCTAACTCTCTGTCCAACGGAAGATTCCAACTGGAATGTTTCTAAATCCTCCTTTGTCAAAACAATATCTTCTGTCGTTTCAGATTTTTCCTTTGCAAACTGAATATTGAATGATTTCAAGAAATTAATGTTTGCCAAAAATATTTCTGAAAATTTGTCAACTCTGTCGCGGGGGATGTTGAAGTTCCTAATAAGATTGTTGTAGAAAAATTCATCTTCGGGAATTCTCTTTCCACCATAAAAATCTTCAACCTTTCTAAAGTCATCAACATTTCTAAACGCTTTCAGAAGAGCTTCTTTTCGTTCGCCTCCAGATGAAGGTGTCAATACTTCTTGTCCTTCTTTTTCAATCTTGACGATTGACTTATTACCTGAACCAGAAACCAATCCATATAAGTTTGCTGATTTAAGTAAGTCCTGAAATCTCCAATCTGATGGACTAAAACCAAGTGCGGAACGCAACTCAGAAGCGTGCATTGGATTTCCAGCATTTTTATCTTCAATCACTTTAAGAATTCGGATAGCATCTTCAAGTGTATTTTTAGGGAATGTCCAAACCGACCATTTTGTTGAATCATCCTTCTTCTCTTTTTTCTTAGTAGCCATTGTTGTGAAATTTATTTTTCAAAGATAATTAATAACCGTATCGTCAATTGTATTCTGTTCAATAGGATTTAAAATATAAAGAGGACGGACACGAAGTGTCTGTCCTCTTTTAAATCTACTTTTTCTTGCCTCCTTGGTTTGGGTTCTGCTGTTTTCCCTTGTTACCTTGGTTTTGTGAATACTGCTTGTTAGTCCCGCTTGTTCCTTTGTTAGCGTTTTGTTGATTGGACTGGTTTTGCTGTGGTGTAATTTTTTTGCTCATTGTTTTAAGATTTAATAGTTAGGTTTTTTAAATACTGACTGTTCGGATAAAGTTCTTTGAGTTGCTTAAGTGTTGTGTCGTTTACTGTCAACTGACTTTCCTTCGCAACATTCTTTTCTCCATCTGCTGTAACTGCTGTTTTGTAAGAAGGAAAGTCGTCCGCTTTGCTTCGGTTGTTCTGCCAATTTAAGGCACGAAGATTTGTCGTATGGTCAGTTCCTCCTTTTGATACTGGAAGAATGTGGTCAACTTCCCAACCTAAAGAAGTTTCCTTGCCATAACTGTCCCAACCAATCCATGCACCGCACACATCTTGTCTGAATTTGTTTGCGTCATAGTTGGCTACGGTTTTTGCATTTTGCCAAACCGCCTTGATTTTGTCGTCTGTAAAATTTGCCATGATGATAAATTTTGAAGTTAATAAAGCGGTGGTAAATCATAAGTCGTGCCGCTTGAAAAACTTGTCAGAATGTCCGTAAATGTAAAAGCACAAATGTCCGACCGCTAAAGTTTGGCAGGAACTTTCAAGTTAGCGGTGTCCCCAAGCATTGCCGCTAACGCACAAGGAATTAAAGCAGTAATTATTTGAAGGGATTAGAAGCAGAACTCTCTCCGCAAAAAGATTGCGCCAATTAAGCTCTCGTCCAATTCCTTTTCCATCCGGCGCAAGCTTTTTGCAAAACGTAGGATTCTCATTATTTGCACAAACTTAACTAACGCAAACTGCCCTTCAAAAAATTATTGCTTTTAATTTTCATGTTATGCGTTCGCCACGCAATTGATGCTATGAATATATTAGTTTGTTATTTCAGTGCTGTGAATTCATCTGTTCTGAATATTTTGAATGTTGTCGATGAGTAAATTGCATCAACCAATCTTGCGAAGTAAGAAGTGTTATTAACCCTAAACCGCCAATTATAAGGATTCTCAAAAAAATATTCTTATAAAAATTAGATTTGTTTTTTCTGTATTGGAGTAGTGCAACAATTAAAATTATGATTACGAAAAACAGTCCACCGACCAATTGAGTTGTTGAGCCTTGATAGTTCATCATTTTAAAAAGTATTCCAAAAGTAATTTCCGAAAATGAGAAACCAAGTCCGATTGTTCCAATCAATTTTGCTGGAGAGATAGCTTGATAGGATTCTCTCTTAAAAATATTTTTTAAAGGAATGTCATTAAAAATTGCAAACCCAAGGAAGAAATAAAGCAATGAAAGAAAACAGAGTGGAAAAAGAATAAGTAAGCTGTGCCCTGGTATCAAAAGAAATTTCATGGCAAGTCCGGTTAGCGCAAGCAATGCAAGAATTTTTTCAGCCTTTTTCATAAGTGTGATTTGTGTGAATTAGTGGTGCTATTTATTTGGTGACGCATAACGACAGTTCGTGCAATAACAAATGTAAGAATTTACCTGAGATGCAATACGTATCTACGCGATGCTATACCGGCGAAAAAAATAATTGATGCCATACTTGCTTATGGCGGCTAATCGGATAGAAAAAAATAAAAAAGCGAGGTTGTATGTGGTAAAGACCAATCCGAAGTCCGCTTCATTTTTCTTCAGGCCTTTGAGAAGAACATGATCGAACCCCCACTGGCGTTTAATGGTTCCGAAAGGATGTTCAACAATTTGTTGACGAAGTAAATATTTTTCTTTCTCCTGGCGTATGCGTTTGGAATTTGCTTCTACAGCCGGGGCATATTGAGAACGTTCAATGAGCCGTCCGTTTTTATTACGGGTACAAACGGCTTTAACCGGACAACTCTTGCAGGCACGCGTCTTATAGTGCTTGACCTGGTTTTCATATTTGCTTCCATTGCCCTTTGTGTACCAGCGTCCGCTTCCTTTAAGCACCTGGTTCTGTGGGCAGATGTACACATCTTTTTGAGGATCATAAGTGAATTGATCACTGTAATACTGTGGTGTGGGAATATCACAGTTACGGGGGCCATCGGGAACTGCTACATAGGTAGTGATGTTGTTTTTTGCGCACAGGTCCAGTTCCTCACCGTTGTGATAGCCTTTGTCGGCCAGCGCTTCGATGGATTCCTTATGCAGTGCATTTTTTACTTCGACAGCAATTCCAGAGAGCGCTTTTTTGTCGTTCGTATTGGTGTTTTCATAATGCACGACCAGGCAGTTCTTTGCATCCACCGCGGTCTGGGCATTGTAGCTTACTTCAATTCGCCCATGGTTGATGGGCATGGAACGCGCATCGGCATCGGTGGTGGAGATCTGTTCCTGTCCGCTCCTTTTCAGTTCCTGTTGCAGGGCTTCATATTTCTTTCTGCGCTGCTGCTGCTTTTCAATCTGTGATTTTATTTTAACGGTATCTATTTTACGATCCCCGTGTTCATCCTTGTCGTGTGCATCCATGTCCTGGATGTATTGATTAATTTTCTGGTCAATATAGGTGAGTTGGGCTTCGATTTTCTTTTCATTGAAATTATTCTTCTTCGCATTTACAGCCCTGAACTTGCTTCCGTCAATGGCGATGAGTTTTCCTTCCACCAAATCCCATCCCTGGAGCAGCGCTACAAATTCGCGGAAGAAGTTTTTGATTTGAAGGGCATGCCCGCTCCTGAAACCGGCGATGGTTCTAAAGCTCGGATGCAATCCTTTCATGAGCCAGAGGAGCTCGATGTTTCGCATACATTCTTTTTCCAGTTTCCGGGATGATCGGATTCGATTCAGGTAACCATAGAGGTAAAGTTTCATCAGATCGGCAGGCAAATAAGGCGGCCTGCCTTCTTCGGCAACCATGGAATGGTTGAAGCCGAGTTTGACGAAATCAAACCGGTTCACAA
>JAPLDA010000031.1 GCA_026391945.1 Bacteroidota bacterium
CTGAAACGCGGGTACGAGATGCATGCCGGCGTGAGGAAGTCGAGCAGCAGAAAATACCTTGCTGATGAACGGATCAGATTTTTCGAACTGGATTTTACCGATGAAAAAAAACTGGAACAACAGTTTTCTGATTTCAGCAAAGCGAACGGAAAATTTGATTTCATTATTCACAACGCCGGGCTGACCAAGGCAAAAAAAATCCGGGATTATTTTACGGTCAATTCTGTTTACACAAAAAATTTCATTGATGCACTGATTGCTTCAGGAAGTGCACCTTCTAAATTTATTTACATGAGCAGTCTTGCCGCTTTCGGTCCGGGTGTCACGCAGGATCCGATCCGTCATAACGATAATCCCAGGCCGGTCACGTCATACGGAAAAAGCAAACTGGAATCTGAAAATTACCTGCGCTCGCTGAATGGTTTTCCTTTCATCATCATCCGCCCAACGGCTGTGTATGGCCCGCGGGATAAAGACGTTTATATACTTCTGAAAATGCTCAAAAGTAATGTTGAAGCCTACATCGGTTTTGGAAAACAGGTGTTGAGTTTTGTGTACGTGAAAGACCTCGTGCGCGCCATTTTCATGACACTTGAATCATCGCATTATCAAAAAGAATATTTTGTTTCCGACGGAGCCGTGTATGATTCAAAGATGTTTAACGCGATTGCCAAGAAACACCTGAATAAAAAAACAATTTCCGTCACCATACCGACTTCCGTGGTCAGGCCGATTGCATTTGCAACGGAAACCATTGCTGCACTTTTTGGAAACATCGCTACGCTGAACAGGGAACGGCTCAAAGAATTTGAAGCACGAAACTGGTCGGTTGATTCCACTCCGTTGCAGGATGAAATTGGTTTCCGTGCCGAATACGATCTTGAACGCGGATTAAAAGAAACCATCGACTGGTACAAGGCAAACGGCTGGCTGTGATGAATGTCATGGGATGTCGCTGTTTTTCTGGTGTCCTTTGTTTTTTAATTTCATCCAGGCCTAATGAACACAGTTGACGAACGCATCATCCGTTTTACAGAGAAGAATCATGTGCTTACGCTGGCTACTTCCAACGGAGAAGTGCCTTATTGCTGCAGTATTTTTTATGTTTTTGATCCGGGCAGATGTTGTTTTTATTTCATGTCATCGGTTGATACGAAACACATTCGGCATGCCACCGTGCAGCCATTGGTAGCCGGCACTGTTGTTCCGGGAGATACGGGCATTGCAAAAATCCAGGGAATACAGTTCACCGGGAAATTTTATTCACCGCAGGGAGAGGAATTGAACCAGGCAAAAAAAACCTATTTGAAAAATTTTCCGATGGCGCGTTTGTTCGATTCGGAATTCTGGGGAGTTGAAATGGATTATATTAAAATGACAGACAACACGCTGGGCTTCGGAAAAAAAATAATATGGAATCGTGTTGCATCAGAGGAAGAAGTTAACAAATAATTAACCAATCATCCTGATGAATATCATGATGAGTTCTTCTGATTTTTTCTCAATTTGTAAAAACAAAAACCCAAGTCATGAATTCTACCTACATTCATTTAGTACTCAATCATGTTGCAGTTCTCGGAGCTGTATTTTCTTTCCTGCTGTTTATCGCGGGCATCATGAAAAGAAATGAAACCATCTCAACCATCGCCTTTGCCGGGTTTGTGATTTCGGCACTGGCGGCCATACCCGTTTTTCTTACCGGTGAACCGGCGGAGGATTCAGTAAAAAACCTGGTCGGAGTTTTTAAGCCGGGGATTGAAGAACACGAAGAAGCGGCGGAAGTCTCGCTTTGGCTGATTGAAATTCTTGGAATCATTTCTCTCACGGCACTTCTTTTCAGGAAGAGAAAAATTTTCTCTTCCATTATGTTTGTCGGAATCTTTGCCCTGTTAAGCAGCGTTGCGACGGGAGCCATTTCCTATACAGGTTATCTTGGTGGTAAAATCCGTCATACTGAAATAGCGGGAACTTCAACGGCTACAGGAACGGATAATGGAGAACAGGGTGGTGATGGGGATCGTGACTGATGGATGCATGTGGATCATTGTTCTTCAGCATTGAAGATGACTCTTTTTGTGCTGTGAGTTTCGGTAAACCCGGCTGCACATTGGTTGGGAAAACTACCACGGAAAAAAAATTCAATGATGATGGCAACAGCTTCCGTCCTGCATGTTGATCCCGCGCATGATCAGGAAAACAGCAAGTGCGGCGGCAACAAACGGAGTGGCTTTGCTGATGTACTTCCGGAAACGAAATCCCAAAATGTTTCCTGCAACTGAAAGAGAAAGCATGACGGGAAGTGTCCCGAAGCCAAAGAAAAGCATATACGCCATCCCGTCAAAAAAATTTCCGGAAGCTGCCGCGCCGGCAAGGGCGAGATAAACAAAACCGCAGGGCAGCAGCCCGTTTACAATTCCGATGAGGAATAGTGTGGTGCGCGAACGTTGTCCGAAAAGTTTCCTGAACGTGTTTTTTAAACCCGTCGTATAGCCGGCAAGAATAAAACTGAACGAATTTATTTTTGTCCATGCCAGAGAAATAACGGCAACAACAAGAATGAGAATGCCGGCAGCAATGGATAAATTTTTCTGAAAGCCGGCCATGGCAATGGTGTGGCCGATCATTCCAAATGCCAGCCCAAGAATGCTGTAGGTAATGATTCTTCCGGAATTGTATAACAATCTTCCCGTGAGCATGGCGGAGGAAGATGTTTTGTCCAGCGGCAACGCCATTGCAATCGGGCCGCACATGCCGATGCAGTGAAAGCTTCCGAGGAATCCAACCAGGAATGCGGTAAGGGTAAACATGGTTCAGTCGATCAGTACTTTTTGTTCTTTATAAAAAGATGTTCCGGCCGAAGTCCAGCTTACCTGGACCTTCCACCATCCTTTTTTCAGTTTTGAAACCGGAACGGCCTGTACGTTTTCCTTATCTCCCTTCACCGCTATGTTGAAATCAAGATGGGAATTATCCGGTTTAAAAAAATTCACATTGCCCGAAAGGCTTGCCGGGTCGGTGTTGGCAGGGTAATGTATTTCAACAGATGAAAATTGTTTGTCGAAACATACGCTCAGCTGATCATTCTGCGCAGCGGTATTATTCAGCTTGTTCACCTGCTGTTGGTACTTCAGTTCCTGTTCGTAATACTTCTCACTCACGAGGTCAACCGTTTGCTGTGAGCATTTGTAAACGAGGTTTAAAATAAACGTCATGAACAAGACAATAAAAATCAAAATGCCATGGCCCCAGTTGAGTTTCATTTGCTGATTACTTTTACACTGATTCGATTAATCGCCTGCATCATTCGGTCCGAGGAAATTGGTTTTCACTTCACTCACGACTTTATTTCCTGACAGTACTTCGATGATAACAGGTGTTTTTAATTTATGAATATCGTGTTGACTGAGTATAAGGAAAAATTCGCTTTCCGTCAATCCCTGTTCTGAAACTTCTTTCAATCCATTGCCAACATATTTTATTTCACCGGCGGGTTGTTTCAGTCTTAGTTCTACCGGTATTTTACTAAACGTTTTATTGATCACCTGCACCACGTACAGGTTGCTCACTTTGCCATCGCCCAGTTTCTGGTACATCATTCCCGGCGTGCGGAGGATGGTGGCCTCCACATCCGTTCTCAATGCAAGAAGTGTAATAAAGGTAGTGAGGAGGAGGAATAGCACAACCGAATAAGCAATAATGCGTGTCGTGATTTTGAATTTTGTTTTCGTTGCCACACCTTCTTCGCTGTCATAGCGGATCAGGCGTTTTTGAAAACCAATTCTCTGCATGATGGAATCACAGGCATCCACGCAGGCCGAACAGTTGACACATTCGAGTTGCGTTCCGTTGCGGATATCGATGCCGGTCGGACAAACCTGAACGCACTGGTGGCAATCAATGCAATCTCCGAATTCCCGCTTTTCTCCCTTGTGCATGGCGCCGCGTGGTTCGCCGCGTTTGTAGTCATACGTGATCACGATGGAATTCTTGTCGAGCAACACGCCCTGCAGCCTGCCATACGGACAAACGACGATGCATGCTTGTTCACGAAACCGCGCATACACCAGGTAAAACACTGTTGTAAAAATCACCAATGCCGAAAATCCAGCCATGTGAGCGCCGGGGCCATCGGTCACCAGTAATTTCAATTGGTCGATGCTGATGATGTAAGCCAGGAAAATATTAGCAATGCAAAAGGCGATCAGAAAAAAAATAAAATGTTTGATTCCCTTCTTTACAATTTTTTCTGATGTCCAGGAAGAATTAGTGAGCCTTTTCTGATGCTGGTAGTCGCCTTCGATCAGGTATTCGATTTTCCTGAAAACCATTTCCATGAAAATCGTCTGCGGGCATGCCCATCCGCACCAGACACGGCCGAAAATGACCGTGAACAAAATGATGAATACCACGAATGTCATCATAGCGAGCACGAACAGGAAAAAATCCTGCGGCCAGAATGCAACTCCCATGATGATGAATTTTCGCTCGATGATATTGAGCAACATGATCGGGTGACCATTCACTTTTATGAATGGCCAACTGAAGAGCATGGTCAATAATATCCAGCCAACGATGGTCCGGGCGCGATACAATTTACCCACCGGTTTCTTCGGGTAAATCCATGCACGCTTTCCCTCCTTGCTGATGGTGGAAATACTGTCACGGAACGATTCATTCTCTATGGCGCTTTCTTTCATTTTCCGTTTTACAATTTCTTCGCGGCCGTTGAGTCTTTTTTGGTGACATCAACTGCAGCTTTTGAAGTACTGTCGGCAGGTGGTGTATATAAATCTCCCTGCGGATCTTTGGCTCCCGGTGGATTGGTTCCCTGCAACGTCAGAACAAAGCTGGCCACTTTCTGAATTTGTCCCGGTGCCAGTTGTGATTTCCAGGAAATCATTCCTTTTGCAGGAACGCCATTGGTGATGGTGGTGAAAAGATTTTTGATTCCTCCGCCATGGATCCAATACTGATCGGTGAGGTTGGGACCTACATTTCCCTGGCCAAGATTTCCATGACACGCTACGCAGAATTTCATGAAGGTTTCTTTTCCTTCTGCAATTGCTGCCGGTTCTTTTAACTGAACTACATTTTCAGGTGTGATGTCGTTGCCTGAAATTTTGGCGAGTTCCGCTTTCTGAAGTTCTGCCTGTGCCATCTCAGCATTGTATTCGGCCGCCTGGAGCTTGCTTGTTTTTGCAATGTGATAATTGAATATGTAGATGACGGCGAAAATGATGGTCACATAAAATCCGTACACCCACCATGGCGGAAGTTTGTTGTCCAGTTCTTTGATGCCATCGTAATCATGATCGAGCATCACATCCCTTTCCTGCGAAACCGGAACCGAACGTGTAAGCCAGTTCATCAGCTTTTGCCACATCGTATGCTTCACATACGGAGTGTTGCCGGCTTTTGCCTGGGAAAAATAAATAGTATCGGAGAGTTTGTTCACCGTGTACGCCAGGGATATGATAACAAATACAAGCAGGGCGATGAGCGAAGAGATGATCCAGAAATCCGGATCAAACATGTATTTTGGAATTTGGATGGGTTGTGCATCCGTGGCTGCCTTACCGGCGGGAGCGACTGCCTGTGCACCTGCATGAATCACAAATAGGAAGAATGCAGAACTGCCCAGGAATATTTTTTTCAGATTTTTTGATAGTATGTTCATGATCGGATCGTGCTTAGATGGTGAATGTGTTTTCATTGGATTCATTGGATTCAAGAGGCTTGCGGCTCATCTCTTCGAGGTGCTTTTTGTCGGCCTTCATCAACCAGGTTGCAATCGCAAGAAAGAAGACGAAGAAAACGAGCAGGGAGAAGATCGGGTAGATGTTGATGCCGCTGACACCTTCAAAATAATGTTTGAGCATGATGGTGGTTTTTAGTTCTGTGCTGTTTTATTTCCTTTGATATCAATTCCGAGACGCTGCAGGTATGCAATCAATGCAATGATCTCTTTGCGGCGGTCCACTTTGATTCCTGATTTTTTCAGGTCGTCGGCAATGCCTTCCGCCTGTTTGGCAAGGTCAGCATTGGCCTGTGCGTCGTATCCATCGGCATAAGGAACGCCCAGTTTTTTCATCACCCTGATTTTCGCCGGCGTGGTGGAAATATCAAGATCGTTGTTGATCAGGAATTCGTAAGCTGGCATCAGGGAGTTCGGCGACATGGTGGTTGGATCCATCATGTGATTGAAGTGCCATGAATTCGGATACTTGCCGCCTTCACGCTGAAGATCAGGACCGGTGCGTTTACTTCCCCACTGGAACGGATGATCATAAACAAACTCTCCGGCTTTGGAGTATTCTCCATACCGTTCAGTTTCACTTCTGAACGGACGGATCATTTGCGAATGGCATGTATAACATCCTTCGCGAATATAAATGTCTCTTCCCTGGAGTTCCAGTGGTGTATATGGTTTCACGCTGGATATGGTAGGGATGTTTGACTTCACCGTGAGCATCGGAATGATCTCTACCATTCCTCCGATCAAAATCAAAACGGTTGCAAGCAATAACATCTGGATCGGCCTTCTTTCAAGTTTGCGGTGCCAGTGACCATGAGGTGTTTCTGAACTGCTCAGTTTTACCAATGCAGGAGCCTCTGCTTCTTCGTTCGCAACGAGGCTTCCGGCTTTGATGGTTTTAAGAAGATTGTATCCCATCACCAATGCACCGGTGAGGTAAAGGAATCCGCCAAATGCACGCAGGCGGTACATCGGTAAAATCTGTACAACAGTTTCCAGGAAGTTCGGATATTTCAAAACTCCATCAGGAGTAAAATCTTTCCACATCAGGCTTTGGGTGAATCCTGCCCAGTACATCGGGATGGCATAAAACAAAATTCCCATGGTACCAATCCAGAAATGAAAATTGGCCAGCTTGCGTGAGTGAAGTTTCGTGTTATATAGTTTCGGGATCAGCCAGTAGAGAATACCAAAGGTGAGGAACCCGTTCCATCCAAGTCCGCCCACATGAACGTGAGCAATTGTCCAGTCGGTGAAGTGGGAAATGGCATTCACATTTTTCAAAGCAAGCATCGGCCCTTCAAAGGTTGACATACCATAAGCGGTTACCGCAACCACCATGAATTTCAATACCACGTCTTCACGAACTTTATCCCATGCTCCGCGCAAGGTGAGCAGTCCGTTGATCATACCTCCCCAGCTTGGTGCAATCAGCATCACTGAAAAAACAACGCCGAGCGATTGAGCCCAATCGGGTAAAGAAGTATATAACAAGTGATGCGGACCTGCCCAGATATAAAGAAAGATCAGCGCCCAGAAATGGATGATGGACAAGCGATACGAATACACCGGGCGGTTTGCAATTTTCGGAACGAAGTAATACATCAGCCCGAGGTAGGGAGTGGTGAGGAAAAACGCAACGGCGTTATGTCCATACCACCATTGCACAAGCGCGTCCTGGACACCGGCATAAACTGAATAACTTTTCAAAAAAGTAACAGGGAGTTCAATGGAGTTCACAATGTGCAGAACGGCAACCGTGACTACCGTGGCAATGTAAAACCAGACGGCCACATACAAATGGCGTTCTCTTCGTTTGATGATCGTACCAAACATGTTGATGGCAAAAATCACCCACACCAATGTGATCATGATATCGATCGGCCATTCGAGTTCGGCATATTCTTTACTCGTTGTAATGCCCAGTGGAAGCGTGATGGCAGCGGACACGATGATGAGCTGCCATCCCCAGAAATGCAATTTACTCAGCAGATCACTGAACATTCGCGCTTTCATCAAACGCTGCAGTGAATAGTACAGCCCCATGAAAATGCCATTTCCCACGAAGGCAAAAATCACTGCATTGGTATGCAGGGGACGAATACGTCCGAAGTTCAGGTAAGGAGCAATGTCGAATCTTGAGCTTGTGAGTTGGAGGGCGATAATCAATCCGACAAGCATGCCTACGATTCCCCAGATGATCGTGGCAATGGCAAAATTTCGTACGATCTTATTATCGTAACTGAATTTTTCGTTTGTCATAGTTTTTGGTTGGTTTTTGTGTGGTTATTTTTTTTCGTGTGGCTTAAAAATATTTTTACAAAGGGCTGGCTGGAATGCCGGTGCTTTCATCGTCTGTCATCGGTTTCTGCGTGTTGCCCGGTTCATCATCAAATAAGATTCTCACGGAAGGCGTGTAGTCATCTTCATACTGTCCGGTTCTCACCGACCATATAAATGCAATAAGAAATCCTATGGCCAACAGCAAGCTAAAGGCAATCAGCATAAATATGATTTTCATCAATTATTTTATTACGGATTCAAAATTATCTTCCGACAACCAAAGGCCGAATGATTGAAATCAGGTCGGTTATATGACAAAAATCAGGTGCCCGGACTGAACTTTTTCGACTTTTTTCTGCTGAACTTCGGTGATCCATTTCGATAACCGAATTCGTCTATTCGACCCGGAAATGATAAACATCATGCTTCGCTTTCCGTCTCATTTTACCTTTGCTTTTTGATCTACCATGCTTTCAGAGAAACTCATACAAGGATTGACCGATGAAGAGGTTGTTGCCGGCCGGGCGAAATATGGCCGCAACATTCTTAAGGACTCACGCCGGAATAACCTGTCGATCCTTCTTGATGTGCTCCGGGAGCCCATGCTGATACTGCTTGCAGTTGCCTGCAGCGTTTATTTTTTTACCGGGGAAATAACGGAAGGGATTATCATGTTGCTGTCCATCGCTGCCGTTGCAGGAATTTCCATTTACCAGGAAATACGAAGCGAAAATGCGGTGAAGGCACTGAGGAAACTGTCTCAGCCTCTTACTCAGGTCATCAGGAATGGAGAAAAATATTTCATTCCGTCAGATGAACTCGTGGTCGGCGACCTGCTGATTGTTTCAGAAGGCCAGCAGATGGCGGCTGATGCTTCTGTTCTCTTTTCGAATGACCTCTCTGCGGATGAATCCTTTTTGACCGGAGAATCATTTGCCGTACAAAAAAATGTTGCAAACCCTGAGCTGTTTTCCGGAACCACCATTACATCCGGGCTGGCTCATGCAGTGGTTACTGCGATCGGGACAAAGACGCGCATCGGACAGTTGGGAAAAGAAATGGAAGACATCCGGAAAGAAAAAACTCCGCTGCAGATGCAGATCCAGGCCTTTATTAAACGGATGGCATTTTTCGGTGTCATCGCTTTTGTTTTCGTATGGCTTTACAATTATTTGGATACTCATGATGTTCTTCACGGACTGATGCATGCGTTAACGCTTGCCATGGCAGTATTGCCGGAAGAAATTCCCGTTGCACTTTCCACGTTCATGGCTCTGGGCGCTTACCATCTCATCAGGAAAAATGTACTGGCCAAACATCCGCAAACAGTGGAAGCTCTTGGCTCTGCTACGGTGATCTGTGTGGACAAAACGGGTACAATCACCGAGAACAAAATGGAAGTCACCGAATTGTATGAACAGGAAAGTAAAAAAATCTTTTCCGGTGAACATTTTCATTCTTCACCGGGATGCCGGGATCTGATCGGGTATGCCATGTGGGCCAGCGAACCGCTGCCTTTTGATCCCATGGAAACGGCCATACACCAGGCGTTTAAAAATTCCGGATCCGGGATCTCTGCAGCCGGTTTTAAAATGATAAAAGAGTATCCGCTCTCCGGCAATCCGCCGATGATGACCCATATTTATTCCAATGCTGAAGGAAAAAAAATCATCGCATGCAAAGGTGCGCCGGAAGGGATCATTAAAATTTCTCACCTCGATCCTGAAGAACAAAAATATGTGTTGTCGGTGGTGACGGCCTTTGCTTTAAAAGGCCTTCGTGTATTGGCTGTTGCCAAAGCCGATGACAACCGGGGGGAATTCCCGGAAGATCAGAAAAATTTCGAATGGAAGTTTCTCGGATTGGTGGCACTGAGTGATCCACCGAAGAAAAACATGGAAGAGGTGATCCGTCATTTTTATTCAGCAGGCATTGACGTGAAGATGATCACCGGCGATTACCCGGTAACAGCAGCCAGCATTGCCAAACAGGTGAACCTGAGAAATCCGGAAAAAATATTAACCGGAGAACAGGTGATGAATATGACAGATGAAAACCTGGAGCGGGCGCTTGCCGATGTCAACATCTTTGCACGAATGCTTCCGGAAGCCAAGCTCAGAATTGTAAATGCACTGAAAGCAAAAGGAGAAGTTGTTGCGATGACCGGCGATGGAGTCAACGACGGGCCGGCGCTGAAAGCTTCACACATCGGCATCGCCATGGGAAAACGCGGAACGGAGATTGCACATCAGGCCGCTTCGCTCGTACTGGTAAATGACGACCTTTCGAACATGGTGGATGCCGTGGCGCTTGGAAGAAAAATTTACGGCAACCTGAAAAAAGCCATCCAGTACATCATCTCCATACACATTCCGCTGATTTCCATTGTCACTTTCCCGTTGATCCTGGGATGGAAGTTTCCGAATATCTTCACTCCCATTCATGTTATTTTTTTCGAGCTGGTGATGGGCCCTACCTGCAGCATTGTTTTTGAAAATGAGCCGATGGAAAAAGATGTCATGCTGCAAAAGCCCCGCCGGATGAGCAATGCTTTTTTTACGTGGCATGAATTATCACTCAGCATCATCCAGGGAGTGGTGATCGGTGCAGGACTGATGGTCGTGATGTATTATTCCATTCACACGTTGCAAAACGAAAATGTAACAAGAGCGCTGGTATTTACAACGCTGATTGCTTCCAATATTTTTTTAACGCTCACCGGCCGTTCCAAAAAATATTCGATGTTCACCACGATCCATTACCACAACCACCTGGTTCCTGTCGTCATCGGAATCACGTCCCTCATTTTAATTTTTTCCATGGTGCTCGAACCGCTTCGCAACGTCTTCGGTTTTGACCCGGTGTCGCTGAATCAATTCTGTTTTTGCATGGCGGTCGCTGCCGTTTCGGTGTTGTGGGTGGAGTTGTATAAAATAAAATTTCGGAACAGGAAAGAAGTCACAGCATGAAATTCTGTTTGAACCGTTGGTAAAAAAATGCCTACAAATCTTTTCTAAAAAAAATTCTTTTCGCCCACGTAAGAGGAACATAGAGCCAGAGCAGCAGCAGCAGCATGGCGATTGAAATTCCCCATGCTGATCCGAAAAATTTCTGGTAAAGCGCGCCGGTGTATCCCATCAATGCAGAGGTGTCGAGCTTTAACAACGTGATCACCCTTGCTAAATCAACCGGGTTAAGTGCGGTAAGAAAAAGTACCGGTTTTTCAAGAGGGTAATCATTGAAATAAAAAAGTATGCTGAGTACAATTCCGTCAAAAAGTACTGCGAAGTAAAACCAGAGCAGCAGCGCCGTACCGATGCCGCGCGCTTTATCGGTGCTTCTTACGGAAGCAAGAAAAGCAAGTGCTGTAAAAATAAACGTGAGAAGGATGCCCACCACCACAAGGTAAACCGCTGCTTCTCCGGATCCGGAAATCAAAACGGGAACGCCCATCCCGGCAAGCAATGCGAATGCAAGGGAGCAGCTAAGCCCGGCATATTCACCTAAAAATATTTTATTCCGGTTGATCGGCTGGGCTAACAGGAGCTCGGTGAACTCCCTCGAATTATAATAATGTATCGTGCCGAAAACAATGCTGATGAGCGGTACAACCAGGAGTATCACATGAAGGAGGCTCACCACGGTTTTCCCGCTGTCGGTGTTCATCCAGAACAATCCAGAACTGAGCAGGAATAAAAACAAGGTGTACGCGATAATCATTTTGCTGCGCAGCACGTCATAGATTACATATTTTAAAATCTTCATCATCGATTAAGACCCGGTTATTTTTGCAAGCGCCTTTCCCAGTTTGTTTTCTCCCGTTTCTGATTTCAGTTCGCCAACCGTTTTAAAAAATTTCACGTCACCGTCAACAATAAAAATAATCCGGTCGGCCAGTTCCTCCACTTCGCTCATGTTATGAGAAGTGATGAGCGTGAGTTTGTTGTTTGCTTTTTCTTTCAGGATTTTGTTTTTCAGAATTTCCGCTGAGAGCGGATCCAGCCCGGCAGTTGGTTCATCGAGAATCATCATGTCGGGGTTGAACAGGAACGACAGTGAAGCGCTTACTTTTTGCCTCGTGCCGCCCGACAATGTTCCCATTCTTTTTTTAAATATTCCGGGGAGTTGGAATGAATGTATCAGTTCTTCGTCTACATCGTGATGTGTGCTCCGGAGATCACGCATCATGCTGAAGATTTGCTGGATCTGCATCTGTTCAGGATAACGTCCGATCTGCGGCATATACCCGATTTGCGAGCGGTAGTCCCATGAACCGAGAATGTTTTTGTCACCGAAAAATATTTTTCCGTGGTCGGGCATCACCAGCCCGAGGATGCACTTGATGAGGGTTGTTTTACCGGAACCGTTGGGCCCGATCAAAGAAATAATCTGTCCTCTTTCAAAAGAAAGGTTGATGTTTTTCAACACAGCCAGTTTACCGAACGATTTGTCGAGACCTTCTATCCTGATCATAGTTTAACAGGCTTCATTAAAGGTGCATCGTCACGAAACTGTTCGGGTGTTATGGTTGGCATTACCTTTTCTGTTTCATCCATCAGGTCAACAAAAAAACTATGCAGCAGCATGAGTGCGTACGGAGCGTCTTCGGTAATTTTTGAATACAGGCTGACGGGATGAAACGGAACATCGCCCACCTGGTCGTGGTTGAGGTCATACCCGGAATAATGATCCCAGTAATTGCTATGAAAATAGTTCATGTTCATGGTGGCATTGGTGGCCACGTCGAACGTGTTTCCGGAAAAATTATTTTCCACGATCGTATCACCGGAGCAGTCTCCCAGGATCCTGAGCGCCCAGCCGTTGTGCTGCATGTTGTTGCGGTGGACTTTCGTTTTGGAAGATCCTTCCATGTAAATGCCAATGGTATTTTTCCTGAACGTGTTGTTGACGATTTCGCTGTAACTGATTTCTTTGAGAAGCAGCCCGTATGCAGCGCCTCCCCAGTTATTCTCAAAAATATTATCCGACATGAACACATGCTGCGTATACATGACTGCCACACCCGAACCGTTGTTCCGGAAAATGTTATAGCGGTAGGTGTCGTTGTCGGAGAACATGAAATGCAACCCGTACCGGAGATTTTTTTCGCTGAGGTTGGCCATAATTTTACTGTGCTTCACAAACTCAAAATAAATTCCGTCGCGGTGCCCGCTGATGTGGTTGTGTGAAAGGAAATTGTTGCTGCTCTTCCAGAGGTGGATTCCGTTCCCGGAAGAAGATTCTGTTTTTGCATTTCCTTCGATCACATTCTGAATGACACTACAATAAGTAGAATTCGCAAAATAAATTCCAAAATAGTTGTTGATGAGATGATTGTTCCGGATGATGCACTGCTGCACGTTCTCCAGCCGTATCCCTGACAACTCATGAATGTCGCTGTAACCGGAATTCTGAATGATAAACCCGTCGATCGTTACATGCGATGCTTTCACCGTGATCACCTGGTATTTCATCTCGCCATCCAGCACTGCATTTTTTTTTCCGGTCAAGGAAAGCGGTTTGCTGATGACGATTTCACCTTCCCGGTAAACTCCTTCGCTTACCACAATCACATCGCCAGAATCGGCGGCAGCAAGAGCGTCGTGAATGGTTTTCATGGATTCATTCCCGCCCACCTTCCATTCCGTTGCTGACGAATAGAAATAAAAAAATGGAAATAAAAAACACAGAACAATTCGTTTTCCCAAGGCGTTTGATTGATTAAAAGACAAACTTACGGATTAATATTTTGCATGGCCTGTTCCCATGTCCAGGATTCACCGCCATAGGTTTTAATAAATAAAGAGCGGTCCTCGTTTTTTTCAAAAGCACTGAGGCCTGCACCCATCGGGCTTGGGTGATTTTCTGAATGATAATAGTTTGCGCCTGTTGCATCAATCAGTTTCCCGGATGATACGTGATCTACCACCAGCAACGCCTGCATCTTTGCTGCATCCATTTTATTGGTTTTGATGTAACGGATCATGCATTCCGCCGAATCAAATTTATAGACTTTTCCTTTCGCGGTAATCAGTTCCGCGCCGAATTTATTATCCATGATGGTCATCTTGCAGAATTCACAACCATCACTGCCAAAGCCGATCGGCTGGGGTTCTGTTTTGCAGGCATTCAAAAATAACATGCAGCAAAAAAAGAAAGTAAAGAAATTTACATGGCTGAATTTCTTCATAAGAGAAGGGAAGTAGTTACCTGGAAGCAACGAAACCCGGCGATGATTTAATTAGCGATCCCCGCGATTTCCGGTTGAAAAAAAGTTCGTATGCGAAAACAAGAAAGCAAACAGATCCTGCTCCAATGATGATGAATCCTCCTGTAGTCGGAAAAGAACATGCATTGAAATTGAGGAGTTGCTGACAACCGATCAATGGTGGCTGGTAACTCATTCCCGGAACGATGATGGCTGCATGCGGATTGAGGTTGTGTCCGTAATCGTATTCCCAGTTCCAGAAATCATAAATACCCAGTGCGGCTATTCCCAAAAATGCAGCAAACCAAATAACGTACAGCCATTTTTTTCTAAGCAACGCCACCAAAATACCGGTGACGATTACCCCGATGACAATGGTTTTCATATAACCGAATTCAGGAAACATGCTTGCGCTGATCGGTTTCATCCCGATGTAATGGTTCAGTCCGCTGATGGTCGCCACATCACCCGAAATTTTGTCGAGCCATATCTGCATGTCCAAACCTTCCGGGTACTGAGGGGCTTCGAGTTGAATGTCCCATAACGGCATGAACAAACTTGCGATCATGGCGAAAGAAGCAACGAGGACAATGAGGGAAGATGCCTTTTTCATTTTCTGTCGATTCAAAAAGTTGAAACGGTGTTTCCGGCTTATTACAGAATAAAAAACATTGACAAGCGATAGGTGAAATAAAAGGGGGAATCACTTCCCCCTTTCAGTTCTCCCTACCTTTTATTCTTTACCCGTTGAGAAACTCAACGGAACATTCGAGTTGGCAGGAGAAACCCGCATGTATCCTTGCATTTCCTGGTGAAGTGCAGAACAGAAGTCAGTACAATAGAACGGATAAATGTCTGCTGTCTTCGGACTAAACTTCAGTGTCTGTGTTTCTCCAGGCATGATTAACAATTCGGAACTGGTGGATCCTTTGATGGCGAAGCCGTGTGGCGTATCCCAATCCTGTTCAAGATTCGTCACATGGAAATACACTTCATCACCCACTTTAATTCCTTCGATGTTGTCTGGAGCAAAGTGAGAACGGATGGAAGTCATGTACACATCCACACGATTTCCTTTACGCTCAACACGAGTATCTTTTTCCTGGCGACAGACATAAGGATGCGTGCTTTCTTCCAGTTTAAACACCTTCACCTGGTTTTTCATGACCAGATCAGCCGCAATACCCTGTGCATAGTGTGGTTCACCGATTGTTGGAAAGTCATACAGCATTTTCATTTTGTCGCCGGTGATGTCGATCAACTGCGCACTCTGATTCAGTTCGGGACCGGTGAGCAGGTAACGGTCTTTGGTAATTTTGTTCATGGCAAGCAAATATTTCGGCCATGGGCTTTTTGAATCGCCACCCGGAATGGAAAGGTGACCGATAGAATAATACGTAGGAATGCGATCCGCTACTTCCCATGTTCCAAGTTTCCATTTCACCACTTCTGAAGAAACGAAGAATGAAGTGTAAGCAAATCCTTTTCCGTCAAATTCAGTATGCAACGGGCCAAGTCCCGGTTTCTGAACTTCACCTGCCATGCATGATTCATATTTTACAATCGGAATTCCGTTGACATCACCGATGAAATCTTTGGCTTCAATCGCTTTCTGCAATTTTTTAAATCCGAAAACAGGAATAACGGTCGCTAATTTTCCACCGCCAACAATATACTCACCTGTAGGATCCACATCAGCACCATGAGGAGATTTCGGACAAGGCATCAGGTAAACCAAACCAGGGCAATCTTTCGGATCCAGCATGATGGTGTTTTTCAATACTTCGGAAGTGGTCATGTGGGTTTTCTCATCCAGTTTGTTATGGTAATATTCGGAAGGAAAACTTTTTCCTTTTCCGGCGGCAATATATTCTTCCGCTTTCTTCCAGTTAATGGCTGCAATAAAATCTTTGTCGTTCTGACTTGCATTTGCTTCGAGTAAGGTGTGAGCCATTTCGGTATTGTAGCAGGAGAAAAAGAACCATCCGGTGCTTGGACCTTTACCAGAGTGACTCAGATCGTAATCAAACGGAGGCATCAGGATCTGGAATGCAACTCCCATATTTCCTGTGGTCTTGTCCACTTTTACAAAAGTGATTGTTCCCTGGAAATTCTGTTTGTAAGAATTAATCGGAACGTCTTTGTTGCCGGTGATCGGAACGCTGAATCGTGTTCCGGCCACAACGTATTCCGTATTTTCAGTGGTAAACGGAGACGAGTGGTTTCCTCCGCTGTTCGGAATTTCAAGAATCTCTGTCGTGCGAAACGTACTCAGGTCAATGCGTGCAATTCGAGGCGTGTTGTTTGAGTTGATGAAGAGCCAGCGACCATCGGGTTTTCCGTCGGTCATAGAAAGTTCGGTATGGTGTGAATCATCCCATGGAATAAAACCATGTGTGGAGTTCAGCATCGCTTTGCTTTCTTCGGTGAAACCATAACCGTTTTCTGCATTCACGGCGAATACTGGAATCACTTTCAGCAAGCGGCATGATGGCAACCCGTAAACACTGACCTGTCCGCTGAAACCACCGGATAAAAATTCATAAAACTCATCGTACTTGCCGGGAGCAACATATACTTTGCCCGCTGCATCACCGGTGACGACCGATTTTTTTTCTTTTCCTCCGCCGCAACCCGCAGCAGACAGGATAATGATGAACAAACTCAACAGGCCGAGTTTACTCAGTGTTCCTTTGTTTTTCTTAAATGTTTCCATAGTGGTTTTGTTTTGTGTGTGATTTATTTAGAGGCTGATGTTCCTTCTTTGTCCATCTTCCGGAAATACTCGTAGATGCTGCGTGCATCCGGTTCTGCCACATTCTGGTTGGTCATTTGAGTGAGGTAGGTGGCGAGCAATTGCTTTGCTGTCGGATCTTTTTGTGTCATCTCTGCAGGATTCAGAATCTGGTTCATGATCCATTCCGGTTTTCTCCGTTGGGTAACACCCATCAGACCCGGGCCAACATATTTTTCTTTCTGCCATTTGTGGCAAGCGGTACACTTGGCTTCAAACAAGGCTTTGCCGGCATCAGCCATTTTAGAATCAATTTCTGCCGGAATATCAACATGCTTCACCGGGCCAATTCCCAAACCATCATCCTTCGCATTTTCTGCATCTTTCATCAGGTTGCCGGATGAGGCATCGTTCGCTGCATCACCTGAGTTTCCCGAGGAGCATCCGGTTAAGACGGCTGAACTAAAATAAAATGCAATGCTGATCATGGCAACCTGCATTACATGAGTTGAAATAAATTTGTTTATGCTTTTCATTAGGTTCTTTTTTTAAAATTTAAGGCTCAAAAATAGACGGTTTTTCGAATTCTCAACGATGATATAACTCATAAATAAATATGATTTTTATCAGCCGGCAAAGTGTGTTATGGCACATCAAAAGCGTGTTGTGTTTAAAATCAAACCATTACAAACAGACTATTTGGGATCAACATTTTTGCTTTATTCAATTTAGCAGACCGTGTATAATGAATGCATTGTTTCCATGATGGACATACTTTTCTTCACCGGGTTTCTCCGGTTCTGCCAGCAAATAAAAAATGGTTTAATCAAATTGAATATCGCTTCCCTCGGTAACGCTGCATGGTATTGACCATGTCCCGATATGCGTAGTCCCGATTTTCATCGGGAGGACTAATTCGACTGTATGATTTCAGTTCGCCCCCTTGGTCGTCAGACTGTGCAAAAACCGGAGGATAACTTTTGATCATTCTTCTTCTAATTTTTCGAGATTGATATTATCTTAAAGGTAAATTAGAATTTACTATGTTACATCACACAGGAACTGACCGCGAGCAGCTTACCATGTTCCCGCTTTCCCTGGATGAGATGGTGGATCAGGACAACCCGGTACGTATTATTGATTTATTTGTGAACCGGTTTGATTTCGTCGGACGGCTCATTGAACGTTCTCAATATGCCCCGGCTGTAGAAGCAAATTCCAAACGCATACGCC
>JAPLDA010000009.1 GCA_026391945.1 Bacteroidota bacterium
ATGCTTACCATAAATAATTTCAACAAAAAAATTAAAGGCTTATTTTAGCTCGATTTTAAAAATTGTTGAACAACGTCCCCTGAACTTAAAACAAAATACAATGAAAAAACATGTATCGCCCTTAATGAGTGATTTATTTTCCATTCCATTAATGACTCATTCTCACCGACTTCTTAAAGTAGTTCTTTGTATTGCACTACCTGTTTTTTTAGGCGTGAGCAATGCTGTCGGACAAAGCCAAACCTTTAGCGCTACCGGATCTTTTGTAGCTCCTGCTGGAGTAACCGCAGTTACTGTGGAATGCTGGGGTGCCGGTGGCGCCGGTGGTGGAAATGCTTCTTCCAGTGGTACCGGTGGTGGTGGTGGTGGTGGCGCTTACAGGAAAACACTATCAGTACCTGTTGTTGCCCGGTGCTGGTGGTACACCTGGTGTATCATCTGGTAACGGAGCGGCTTCATCTGCAGTGCTGGGAAGTACAGTTACAGCCGCTGGAGGAAATGGCGGTACATTTTCGGCCACGAATGGAGTTGGTGGAACCGGCGGAACCGGTGGAACTTTTAATGGAGGTACGGGGTCGGCAGGAGCTAGTGCCAATTATGGCGGTGGAGGAGGAGGTGGTGCAGGAACAGCAGCCAATGGAAATACCCAGACAAATACTGCCACTGGTGCAACTGCAGTAGCAGGAGGCGGAGCCGGTGGAAATGGTGCCAGCGGTGCTAACGGAGATGGTTTGACCGGAAGCGCTCCAGGTGGTGGTGGTGGTGGTTGCAGAGCAGGCGGAACAGTAAGAACCGGAGGTATTGGAGGTAATGGCAAGGTGATAATTTCATGGACGTGCCCGACTTATAGTCTTACCTCAACATCAGGGACAACACCTGTTTGTATCACAGCTACAACCACAACAATTAATCTTTCAGCATCAGCTGCGAATTTACCTGTGGGAACATATACCGTTACCTATAACAGAAGCTCTCCTGTTGCAACCGGATTAACAGCAGCTATGACCGTTTCAGTTGCTGGTACCGGTTCATTTACTGCCAGTGGTTTGACAACGGCAGGGTCATCAACTATAACGGTTACCAATCTTTCTTCAGGTGTTACAGGAGCAACCTGCAGCAGTACCATATCAAGTAATAATTCAACAGTGATTTCTGTTACTGGAGCACCAACATCCGTTGCCGGAACAGCTGTAACAACCTGTTCTACAAGCGGAGCCGTTAGCATCACTGCCGGATCAAGTGCTACGAATCAGTCAAGTGTCGCCTGGACGTCCAGCGGAAGCGGAACGTTTGCCAATGCAACTTCACTGACCTTGTGTACTTATACGCCAAGTGCGGCTGATATCACAGCAGGCAGTGTGACACTTACACTTACTGCAAATGGAAATTCGCCTTGTGGCAATGTTACATCAACAAAAACTCTTACCATTAATGATATACCGACAGCGGTTGCGGGAACAGCCATTACTACTTGTTCGAATTCAGGAGCTGTGAATATTACAGCGGGATCAAGTGCAACCAACCAGGTCAGCGTTGCATGGACATCCAGCGGAAGCGGAACTTTTGCGAATGCTACTTCATTAACAACCTGTACCTATAATCCAAGTGCTGCAGATATTTCAGCAGGAAGTGTTACGCTTACTTTGACTGCAAATGGTAATTCACCTTGTGGAAATGTTACTTCCACAAAAGCATTTACCATTACAGCTGCACCAACTTCGGTTGCGGGAACTGCTGTGACCACCTGTTCAACATCCGGTGCTGTAAACATTACTGCCGGTTCAAGTTCAACCAATTCAACAGGTGTTACCTGGACATCGAACGGAACAGGAACATTTGCGAATCCAAATTCACTGACACTCTGTACATACACACCGAGTGCTGCTGATATTTCAGCCGGCAGCAGAACTCTCACTTTGACTGCTACCGGGAACTCGCCTTGCGGAAATACTACTTCAACAAAAACAATTACGATCAATGGAGTTCCGACTGCCAATGCCGGAACAGCGGTTAATACTTGTTCGAATTCAGGTGCTGTAAACATTACAGCAGGATCAAGTGCAACGAATCAGGCCAGTGTGGCATGGACATCCAGCGGAAGCGGAACGTTTGCGAATTCCACTTCATTAACGACCTGTACCTATACACCAAGTGCAGCAGATATTACGGCAGGAAGTGTTACACTTACATTAACAGCCAACGGAAATTCGCCATGTGGTAATGCAACATCAAACAAGACACTTACCATTAACCCGGCGCCGACCTCGGTAGCAGGTACTGCTATATCAACCTGTTCGAATTCCGGAGCAGTGAACATTACTGCAGGATCCAGCGCCACCAACCAGGCAAGTGTTACCTGGACTTCCAGCGGAACCGGAACTTTTACCAATGCCAACTCACTTACTCTTTGTACTTATGCACCAAGTGCTGCTGATATTACAGCGGGAAGCAGGACACTCACATTGACGGCTGTTGGTAATGCAGGTTGTAGCAATGCTACTTCAAACAAAACAATTACCATCACTTCTGCACCTACGGCTGTTGCTGGAACAGCGGTGACTACATGCTCCAACTCCGGTGCAGTTAATATTACAGCGGGATCCAGTGCAACCAACCAGGCAAGTGTAACCTGGACTTCCAGCGGAACCGGAACTTTTGCCAGTGCCAATTCCTTGACCCTTTGTACCTATACACCAAGTGCTGCAGATATTTCTGCAGGAAGTGTAACGCTTACTTTGACGGCAACCGGAAACGGAACCTGTTCAAATGCTACTTCAACCAAAACATTAACCATCAATGCGGCACCAACAGCTGTTGCAGGAGTTCCTGTCTCGACTTGTTATAACTCGGGGGCAGTAAACATCACAGCGGGTTCAAGTGCCACGAATCAGGCAAGTATTACCTGGACTTCAAGCGGAACCGGAACTTTTGCAAATGCTACCTCATTGACAACTTGTACTTACTCTCCAAGTGCTGCCGATATTACTGCCGGAAGCGTTACACTTACTTTAACAGCGATTGGTAATTCAGGATGCTCAAATGCTGTTTCAACAAAGACACTTACAATTATTTCACTACCTGCTGCGCCGGGAACTATTACAGGATCGGCAGCTGTTTGTTCAGGAGCTTCATTGACTTACAGTATTTCTGCTGTTTCAGGAGCCACGTCTTATACCTGGGCTGTTCCTACTGGTTGGAGTATTTCTTCAGGACAGGGAACTACCAGTATTGCAGTTGCATCAGGAAACAACGGACAGAATGGTAACATCACGGTATCCGCAGATAATACCTGTGGCAGCAGCAGTGCTGTGAGAACAGCAAACATTAACCCGGTTGTAGCAACGAATAATACTGGATACACAAGCTCTACTACGAAAACGAGCGGTGATATCAATTGCAACTCAGGAACACTAAGAGGGTATGTAAAGTTTCCTTTAAGTGCCTTGCCTGCCGGTTCGGTAATTTCCTCCTCCACTTTAAGTTTGGAAAACAACGGAAGCCTGACTCTTAGCACAGCAACGAATACGATAACCGCTTTGGGTACAAATGATCCTACAACGGCCTCTGCTTCTACTCTGTATAATGCCATCGGAAGCGGAGCCACATATAGTTCGGCAACTTGGAGTAATACAGGTACAGTTGTATTGTCTCTTAATTCAACCGCCAATACAGATATTCAAAATGGAATATCTTCCCCGGGTTATATTGCGATGGGGCAATTAAGAGGAGGTACAGCAACGTATATTTTCTATGGATATGCTGGTGGGGTAAATGCTCCTGAACTAGCCATTACCTACAATTCGATAAGGAGTTTGGCTGTAAGCGTAACGACAACTGCACCAACAGCTGTTGCCGGAACCGCGGTGTCTACCTGTTCCAATAGCGGAGCTGTAAACATCACAGCAGGTTCAAGTGCAACCAACCAGGCAAGTGTAGCATGGACATCGAGCGGAACCGGAACTTTTGCAAATGCCAATTCATTAACTACTTGTACTTACACTCCAAGTGCCGCTGATATTTCTGCAGGAAGTGTGACTCTTACTTTAACAGCAGCAGGAAATTCACCATGCGGAAACGCAACCTCAACTAAAACGTTGACTATTACAACTGCACCAACAGCTGTTGCCGGAACCGCGGTGTCTACCTGTTCCAATAGCGGAGCTGTAAACATCACAGTAGGTTCAAGTGCAACCAACCAGGCAAGTGTAGCATGGACATCGAGTGGAACCGGAACTTTTGCCAATGCCAATTCACTGACACTATGTACGTATACGCCAAGTGCTGCAGATATAACTGCCGGTAGCCGTACACTTACCTTAACAGCCACCGGAAACGGAACCTGTGCAAATACGATCTCAACAAAGACTCTTACGATCACAGCAGCGCCAACAGCGAATGCCGGCATAGCTGTATCGACCTGTTCTAACAGCGGAGCAGTGAATATAACAGCGGGTTCAAGTGCTGGTAATAATGCAGGAGTTACCTGGACATCAAGTGGAACAGGGAGTTTTGCCAATGCAACTTCACTGGCCCTGTGTACCTATACACCAAGTGCTGCAGATATAACTGCCGGCAGTGTAACGCTTATTCTAACAGCCACCGGAAACGGAACATGTGCGAATGCTATTTCGACCAAAACATTAATTATTAATCACACATCAGCCTCAACAACAACAGTGAGTGTTTGTTCCAATACACTTCCATTTGTTTGGAATGGCAACAACTACAATGCAACCGGATCGTATACTTTGCATTTCACCAATGCAGCTAATTGCGATAGTGCGGCGACACTTGATTTAACGGTGAGACAGACCAGTTCATCAACGACGACAGTGAGTGTTTGTTCCAATACGCTTCCTTATGTGTGGAACGGCAATAACTACAATGCAACCGGATCGTATACTTTGCATTTCACCAATGCAGCTAATTGCGATAGTGTGGCGACACTTGATTTAACGGTGAGACAGACCAGTTCATCAACGACGACAGTGAGTGTTTGTTCCAATACACTTCCATTCGTTTGGAACGGCAATAACTACAATGCAACGGGATCATACACCTTGCATTTCACCAATGCCGCAAACTGCGACAGCGCAGCAACACTGGATCTGACGGTGAGACAAACATCGACATCAACATCTGCAGCCAGTATCTGCTCTGATGAAATTCCTTTTGTATGGAATGGCAACAATTACAATGCAACCGGATCCTATACTGTTCACTTTACCAACGCGGTGAGTTGCGACAGTGCAGCCACACTTAATTTGACAGTTCGACAAACATCGTCTTCTACAACTGCGGTGAGTGTTTGCTCAGATGCGCTTCCTTATGTGTGGAACGGCAATAACTACAATGCAACCGGATCGTATACTTTGCATTTTACCAATACAGCAAACTGCGACAGTGCGGCCACACTTGATTTAACGGTGAGACAAACAAGTTCATCGACAACAACCGTAAGTGTTTGCTCAGATGCACTTCCTTATGTATGGAACGGCAATAACTACAATTCAACCGGATCGTATACCTTGCATTTCACCAATGCAGCAAACTGTGACAGTGCGGCCACACTTGATTTAACCGTGCGACAAATTTCATCATCAACTACGGTGGTGAGCATCTGTTCGGATGAAGTGCCGTATATGTGGAATGGGAATAATTACAATTCAACCGGATCCTATACATTACACTTTACCAATGCAGCGAACTGCGACAGTGCAGCCACACTTAATTTGATAGTTCGACAAACATCGTCTTCTACAACTGCGGTGAGTGTTTGCTCAGATGCACTTCCATTTGTTTGGAATGGCAATAACTACAATGCAACGGGATTGTACACCTTGCATTTTACCAATGCCGCAAATTGCGACAGCGCGGCGACACTTGATTTAACGGTGCGACAAATTTCATCTTCAACTACGGTGGTGAGCATCTGTTCGGATGAAGTGCCGTATGTATGGAACGGCAATAACTACAATGCAACGGGATCGTACACCTTGCATTTCACCAATGCAGCAAACTGTGACAGTACAGCAACTCTGAATCTGACAGTGAGACAAACATCGACATCTACATCTACAGCCAATATCTGCTCTGATGAAATTCCTTTTGTATGGAATGGTAACAATTACAACGCAACCGGATCCTATACAATACACTTTACCAATGCAGCAAATTGTGACAGCGCCGCCACACTTAATTTGACAGTTCGACAAACATCGACATCAACAACTACCGTGAGTGTTTGCTCCGATGCCCTTCCTTATGTATGGAATGGCAACAACTACAGTGCATCCGGATTATATACTTTACACTTTACGAATGCTGTGAATTGTGACAGTGCCGCGACACTTGACCTGACTGTTCGGCAAACTTCAACATCAACAACGGTGGTAAGTATTTGTTCGGATGAATTGCCGTATGTGTGGAATGGGAATAACTACAATGCAACAGGATCTTACACCTTACATTTTACCAATGCAGCGAACTGCGACAGTGCTGCAACTTTAGATCTGACAGTAAGACAAACATCGTCTTCGATAACTACGGTGAGCGTTTGCTCGGATGTACTGCCGTATGTATGGAATGGCAACGACTACAATGCTACCGGATCCTATACAGTTCATCTTACCAATGCTGTGAATTGTGATAGTATTACTACACTTGACCTCACGGTAAGACAAACGTCTTCTTCCGTCGCTGATATTACCATCTGCTCAGGTACCAGTTATACTCCTCCGGGTGGAACACCTTTAACAACTTCAGGAACTTATGTGACTCATATTGCCAATGCAGTGAATTGTGACAGTGCGATTACAACGAACCTCACCGTTCTGACTTTGTCAACTGCTCCATCAGGAATTATAAGCAATGCGCCTTACAATGAAATTTGCCTGGGCAACAATGTTATCTTAACGGTACAAGGCGGATCATTGGGTGATGGAGCAAAATGGGTTTGGTACAAAGGCGGTTGCGGATCAGGTGCTGTCATTGACACCGGGGCGTCCATCAGTGTGATGCCAACTACAGCTTCAACTTATTATGTAAGAGCAGAAGGCCCTTGTAATACGACATCGTGTGTTTCCATTGCCATTACTGTGAAGACTTCAGGTCCGGTTGGAGTAATTACTACTGTTACCGGTCCTTCTGCGGGTTGTACCGGTGGAACCGGCGTTGTTAACTGCAATGCTGTTCCGAATGCTACTTATTATTCCTGGTCATCTTATCCTGGCACCTTGTTCAATGGCCAGCCCGGTCCTTACCAGACAACTGTACCGACCGTAACAGTGACTTACGGCCCGCTTCCTTTTGGAGCAGGTGGTTACAATGTTTGCGTTTTCGCCGGCAATGCATGCGGCGTAACTGCGAATACAAAATGTTACTGGATACAAGGAGGAGTGAGTGTTCCTACTTTCAGCAATTCAAATTCAGCAGTTGCATGTGCCGGAAATACACGGACATATAGCGTACTGCAACAGACGGGAGCCTCATCATATACCTGGACGATTACCGGCAATGCAACAATTACGTCTGGACAAGGAACCAATACTGTCACCATTAATTTCTTATCTGGATGGACTTCCGGAAACCTGTGTGTTTATGCTTCCCTCAGTTGCGGAGCCAACAGTGGTTCACGCTGCATGAGTATTAGCGGAACGCCGGGAATTCCGGGTGTGATGAACGGACCTCTTTATGTATGCCCGGGCAGCACCTATACCTATACTGTCGGAGCTGCAGTCGGAGCTGCAACCTATAACTGGACGGCTCCTGCAGGTTGCACCATTGTGAACAACGGTACGTCAGCCAACATTACCTTCCCTGTAGGATTTACAAGCGGCCCGATCGTGGCCGCTGCAGTAAGCCCGTGTGGTATCCAGGGTACAACAAGGTACCAGACCGTTGGTTCAGGAAGGCCTTTGGTTCCAGGTAATATCCAGGGTGAAGCTTTTGGCCTTTGCGGACAGCAATACATTTTTACCGTTCCATCGGTTTCCAACGCCACCGGTTATGCCTGGACTGTTCCAACAGGAGCAACCATTGTGAACGGACAGGGTTCTAATTCAATCACGGTATCATTCATCACAGGGTTCCTGAATGGAAACATTTGCGTGAGTGCAACCAACAGTTGCGGAAGCGGCGGTCAACGTTGTCTCTTTGTTAAAGGAAGTCCGGCTACTCCTGTGGCGATTACCGGTAATACCGGGGTTTGTGCCGGAAGCATTGAATCCTATTCGATTGTTCCAGGAACAGGCGCAGTCACTCATGCCTGGACTGTGCCAAGTGGAGCCACCATCCTCTTCGGACAAGGAACCACATCGATCACTGTACTTTGGGGAAGCACTGGCGGCAACGTTGGAGTGGTAGCCTATAACAGTTGCGGTAATTCCGGTCAGCCGAGGATATTGGCTGTTACCATTTCCTGCCGCACGGTTCAACACCAGGCAACCGTTGTTCCGTTGCATGCGGAAGTTTTCCCGAATCCTGCTCATGACAAAATCAATCTGAAGTTTATCAGTCTTACGGAAGATAACTGCACGATCAGGTTATTTGATATCACGGGAAGAGAAATGCTGAATGAAATCAGGAAAGCTCAGATCGGTGAAAACCTGGTTGAATTTAACCTGGATGGATTTGCCAAAGGATTGTATATACTCGATATCCGGAACGGAGAAGAGAAACAGGTGATCCGGGTTTCCATAGAATAAACATATGATTTAGGTAAGAATAAAAAATGCCTCCACAGATCCGGAGGCATTTTTTTTTGGAAAAATAAAATCTGAAATTCTTCCTGAAAGATTTTAAAGTACGGGATTATTTCATCCCGTATTTCGACTTGTATTTTACGTACAGTTGTTTCTGCACATTGTCGAGGTTGATTTCTTTACCCCGGATGAAAGCTGATGTCACATTTTGTGTTTTCATGTCGAGTGCATCGCCCGTCGATATAAAGAAGGTAGCATCTTTTCCTGCTTCCAGGGTTCCGACGGTGGAATCAATTCCTAATATTTTTGCAGGAGCAGATGTGATGCTCATCAGTGCATCTTCTTTTGATAATCCGTACGCCGCCGTAGTACCGCACATGAAGCCGAGGTTGCGGATGTTCCAGGATCCTTCAATGCTGATCGCATAAGAAACTCCCGCCTGCTTTAACAGGTAAGGAAGTTTGTAAGGCAAATCCACATCATCGTCTTCGCGCGGAGGTAGGGAATGGATTCTGCCGAGTACAACAGGAACATCGTTTTCTTTCAGCAGGCCCGTGACCATCCAGGCATCATCTCCGCCAACAAGCACCATTTTGATTCCGTATTTCCTGCAGAAATTTACTGCGGCTTCGATCTCTTTCACATAATCGCAATGCACGTAGAGTTTTTTGTTTCCTTCAAACAATCCTCTCATGGCTTCGAAGCGGAGATTTTTTTCAGCAGGAGAGGAGAGTGAGTATGCTTTGGCATCCCTGAAAAAAAATTCGATGCTGCTCAATGAACGATTCATGTTTTCTTTTTGCTTGTCTTCCGGCTGTGATCCTTCTCCTTTGTAAATATACATTCTCGGCCAGTTCAAATGAATTCCTTCATCGGTTTTGTAAGCGGCATCTTCCCAGTTCCATGCATCCAGTTCCACTACCGACGACTGCCCTGAAATGGTTCCGCCCCGTGGAACGATCTGCGCCATTAAAACTCCGTTGCTGCGAACCGTCGGTGGAATTTTTGAATCGGTGTTGTATGCAATGATGCTTCTCACATTCGGGTTCAGGTCGCCGACTTCCCCGAAGTCCCTCGTGGAGCGCACCTGGTCAATTTCGGTGAGGCCGATCGTGGAATTGCAGGCGATGAAACCCGGGTACACATGTTTGCCGTATCCGTCAATGATCTTCCTGTATTTGTTTTTCTCAAACCTCACCGTTGTGGCATCAGCAACAAAAGTGATTTTCCCGTTTTCAAAACCAATTACGGAGTTGGGGATTACCTGGCCGTTGCCCAGGTGTGCAGTTGCATTCATGATGATCATGCTCTCGCTCTGAGGGGCTGCAGGAGCGGGATTCTGGGCGCTGAGAATTTTTGCAGCGCCGATTGCAAGGAGGAGGAATGTATATTTTTTCATGGAAGATGTTTTTGTTTTGATTTTTTATTCCGGCGAATTTTATTTCATCAGCAGGTACTCGTCTTCATCGCAATGATGGATGACCTGCGCTTTCATCGCCGGCTTCTGGGTTCCTTCGCCTTTGTTTTTTGCATCGGCCATTTTCTGGATTAGCCTTGCGCGTTCTTTACGGTTTTCATCCCGCAGTTGTTGATCGGCATCCACATCATAAAACCGGATTCCGTCCACATAGGTCTGTAGTGGCTTTGCATATATGCTGAGCGGATTTTCATTCCACAGCACGAGGTCAGCATCTTTTCCGGCTTTTACCGAACCTACGCGTTGATCGACGCGAAGTATTTTTGCAGGATTCAACGTCACGAATTTCCAGGCCTCTTCTTCACTTACTCCGCCATACTTGACTGCTTTGGCCGCTTCCTGGTTGAGTCGTCTTGCCATTTCCGGATCATCGCTGTTGAAGGAAACCGTGAGCCCCATGTCATGCATGATTGCACCGTTGTAAGGAATCGCTTCGTACACTTCGTATTTGTAAGCCCACCAGTCGGAAAAAGAAGAAGCGCCGCGAACACCATGGGATTTCATTTTATCAGCCACTTTGTATCCTTCAAGGATATGTGTGAAGGTGTTTATTTTGAAACCAAATGAATCGGCGACATGCATCAGCATATTGATTTCACTTTGTTCGTAGCTGTGACAGGTGATGAACCGTTTTGAATTCAGTATTTCAACCAATGCATCCAGCTTCAGGTTTTTTCTCGGCGGAACATCTTTGTTTTTGATTTTTGAATCCGGGGCATTGAATTTTTTCCATTCATTTTCATATTCGCGTGCACGGGTGAAAAAGTCGTTGTAAACCTGTTCAACACCCATCCTTGTTTGCGGGAACCGGTACACCTGCTTGTCGCCCCAGTTGGCCTGTTTCACGTTTTCACCGAGGGCAAACTTGATGAAACCAGGCCAGGCCATTCCATCTGCATCAAATTTTAATTTCTCAGGAGAGAAGCCCCAGCGTTCCTTGATCAGTTGTGTTTGTCCGCCGATGGCATTTGCACTTCCATGCAGGATGTGCGATGAGGTAACACCGCCGGCAAGCTGCCGGTAAATCTGAATGTCGTCGGCATCGATCACATCGGCGATGCGCACTTCCGCAGAAGCCGACTCGGTTCCTTCGTTCACCCCGTCCGTCACTGCGATGTGAGAATGTTCATCAATGATCCCGCTCGTGAGATGCTTTCCTGTTCCATCAATGACTTCAGCACCGGGTGACGAAAGATTTTTCCCAACCTGTTTTATTTTTCCTTCCGAAATCAGCACATCGGCGTTTGCCAGGATTCCGTCCGCTTCATTCGTCCAGACGGTTGCGTTTTTTATCAGGACGGTTTTTGCTTTTGGAATTTCTTTCCATCCGTATGCCATCATCGGGTAGGTAACGGCTCCCAGGTCAGGGATTTCTTTTTTGGATGTGTCTTTCTTCGTCACCGGGATAAAAACAGAATCAAGTTTTGCCTGCCAGTTTACCCACTCGCCTCCGGGAACGAGAGCGTTGCCGTACCATGCAACGGGATTGTCTTCGTTTACATAGCCACTCAGCCGGTACGTTCCTTTCGTTTCTTTTTTCTTTAATTCATATTGAAGCGTGATCAGCGTTCCCTGGCGTGTGTAACTTACATTGACCGGGATGGTGTCTTCAAACAGTTTCATTTCAGGAGTTGAAATATCTCCTGTTACTTTTAATTTCAAAGCAGCATGATTCTTTACCTCCAGCGAGTAGGTTCCGCGGATGTCTTTCATTTCATACTCGTTGATTTTATACCGGACTCCTTTCACCCAATTGTCGAGGATCACATTTTCTTTGTCAAAAATATTTTTTGAGGTGATGATGAAATTCGCCATCATCCCTTTCCTGAGGCTGCCGACAACATCGGATGAACGGAGCAATTCGGACGGAGTCAGGGTGAGCGCCTTCAACGCCGCCTGTTCGCTTAACCCGTAGTCGATGGCTTTGCGAAGATTTTTCCAAAAATTGTTTTTGTCTTTTAAGTCGGAAGTTGTCAGGGCAAAATCAATCTGTGCTTTTTCGATGGACGATGGATTGGTGGGCGCAAGTTCCCAATGTTTCATTTGAGAAAGGGAAATGTTGATGGCATCATACGGATCCGAAAGATCGTATGCTTCAGGAAAATTGAGAGGAACGATCAGTGCATCATTCATTGCTTTGATTTCGCTGATGCGCTGGTATTCATCTCCTGCTCCTTTGATGATAAATTTTTTGCTGAATTCATCACCAATCTTGTCAGCACGGAATTCATTCTGCTTATCACCGGCATCAAAAATCTGCGGAAGAGATTGAGTGGCATTCCAGGCATCCAGAGAAATATTGAATTCTTTTTTATACCCACCGTTCGAATACCATTGAGCATCGTAATAAGTTTGACGAAGCAAGGCGATGGCTCCCATGAGCGATTCCGGGTAATCCTGCATGGAAGTTCCTTTGTCGAATGAATAGTTTGCAGCACAACGATCCCGGATCACCACATCATTTTCTTTTCCTTCTCCAAGTGTAACCAGTGCCGAAGTTCCGCGCGCAATACCGTCTTTGTTTATGATATTCACTGCGCCAAAACCAAGTTTCCGCAATTCTTCCGATTTTTTCTGATCGACGGAAAAATTTTTGAAGGCATCATACTCTGACCGGATAGCCTGGTTCCAATTGTAAGCGCCTTTGGTGGCAGAATTGAATTGAGGTGAACCATCGCCCGGTTGTGGCTTTTTTATTTCCGGTAAACCATAATCAGAAAAAAGATCAATGAATGACGGGTAAATGTATTTTCCTTTCAGGTCATACACGACGGCGCCCGGAGGAGTTGCCAGGTTTTTTCCTTCATCAACGATGATCCCGTCGCGCACGATGAAGGTCGCAGAATCCATGCTCGTTTTATAATCAACAACTATTTTGGAATGAATAAAAGCATACGTGATGTGCCTGGGATCCGTGGTGCCGTTTACCGGGAACGTTGCCTGAGAACGACATTCCGTTGAAATAAAAATTCCGAATCCGGTTAGTATGAATAAACAGTTCTTCATGTTATTTTTTTTAGAGAGACGAATGTAAAGATTCTTTGAGAATAATACTGTTAATCATACTTTAACGACAATAAAATCCTTGGTATCGGAGCCGGGAAAAGCTGAATCGATCCGGATGAAAAGGGTGGAAAGATTTCTTTACTTTTACCGCCAAAACAAACGCTATGAATTCTACTTTCCTTTTAACAACACATCTTGTTGTAGTCAACCTTTTCCTGCTTATTTACCTGGTAAAAACAATCCTGTTGTTCAGCAGCACACCGGCATTGGACAGGTTTACCAAAATCATTCGTGTACCCGAAATGATCATCAGCACCTTGTTCCTGGTTACGGGAATATGGCTTTATGCCATCCTCGGTGCTATTAAGTTCTTTCAAATCATCAAACTCGTTCTGGTCGTTGTTGTGATTCCGCTTGCCATCGTTGGTTTCAAAAAGAAAAATAAAATGCTCGCTTTGCTGTCATTTGTTTTGCTGGTCGGAATTTACGGTCTTGCAGAAATGTCGAAAGGCAAGCCCTATCTTGCAAAAAATGTAGTGATGTCGGGCAATGCGGATGCATCGCAGCAAACGGGGATGAAAACATTTCTCGCCAATTGTGCCATGTGTCATGGCGTTGATGGAAAGAAAAAATACAGGGATGCAACGGATTTGTCGTTGTCGGTCATGAACCCGGCTGTGATACCTCCATTGGTAAATGTAGGAAGCAAGGGAAAAATGCCGGCATTCAAAAATTATTTAAGTGAGGAAGAAATTGCTGCCGTTGCATCCTATGTGGTAACATTGAGAGGTAAATAATTTTGACAGGCATCAGGAATGAGAATCAATTACATCCACATTTTAATCGCTTCCATCGGTGGACTGGCAGCCGTATTCGCCTGGTATCTGCCGGCTGTATTCGGAAACCGGTGGACAAAATTAATCAAGGAGTATGGCCATCTGAAAGATGAAGACCTGGTGCAGAACAAAGGACGAACGTTCATCCTGGGCATCATCATCTGTTACATGAATGCCCTGGTGCTGAATGTCGTTTTGAAAGTATCCTTTGTGTTTTTGAAAATAAATGTCGTCAATGCCATGATGGTGTCGGTGTTGATATGGATTGGTTACGGACTTACCTTCAGCGTATGGCCTGTGATTTTCGCCCGCCAGAAACCCGCATTGTGGTTGTTAAGCAATGGGGCATTCCTGCTCATGCAACTAACCATGGCATCCATACTTGTTTTGTTATATTAAGGCATCATGCTTTCACAGGATCCTGTCATCAATTTTTAATTTCATCACCCGGAAAATTTTCACCGTGCAACATATTCCTTCAGTAACAAAAAATAAAAAAGAAACCTGTGTTCTCGTTGGACTGGTCTTTAAAGAACAGGACGAATTCCAGGTGAAGGAGTATCTTGATGAACTGGCTTTTCTTGCTGAGACGGCAGGCGCCGTCACCCAAAAAAGATACACGCAGAAACTGGAATCACCGGATGCAAGAACGTTTATCGGCAGCGGCAAACTCAATGAAATCAAATTGTATATAAAGGAAAATGGAATTGACATAGCCATTTTTGATGACGAACTAAGCGGGTCCCAGATCAGGAATATAGAAGAAGTACTGGCGTGCCGCGTGCTGGACAGGAACAACCTGATTCTCGACATTTTTGCAAAGCGCGCCCGGACAGCCCAGTCAAAAGCACAGGTAGAACTTGCGCAATACCAATACCTGCTTCCTCGCCTTACCAGGATGTGGACTCACCTCGAAAAACAACGCGGAGGAATCGGGTTAAGAGGGCCGGGTGAAAGTGAGATCGAAACCGACAGGCGCGCTATCCGGGTGAAGTTGGCTAAGCTGAAAGAGCAACTGAAGAAAATAGAAAAGCAAAGCATCACACAACGCAAGCAGCGCGGTGAGATGATTCGCGTGGCGTTGGTGGGATATACCAATGTCGGGAAATCAACGTTGATGAATTTGCTCAGCAAGAGTGACGTGTTTGCCGAGAATAAACTATTCGCCACACTGGATACAACCGTCAGGAAAATTGTTTATGACAACATCCCTTTTCTGTTGTCGGACACTGTCGGCTTTATCCGTAAACTTCCCCACGACCTGGTCGAATCTTTCAAGTCGACATTGGATGAAGTACGCGAAGCCGATATCCTGGTTCACGTGGTGGACATATCACATCCGAATTTTGAAGAACAGCTTCATGTGGTACAGGAAACACTGATGGAACTGAAAGCCGCTGACAAGCCGACCTTGCTGGTGTTTAATAAAATGGATGCGTATCATTATGTGCAGAAGGAAGAAGATGACCTGTCACCGGAAAAAAAAGAAAACATGTCGCTGGAAGATCTGAAGAAGTCGTGGATTTCGAAAATGAATGAAGCCTGCGTGTTTATTTCCGCGACAAAAAAAATAAACGTCGGGGAACTTCGCGAACAACTGATCAGCATGGTGAAAGAACTTCATACCAGGCGTTATCCGAATTATGTTTCAGGGAGTCATGGTGGGGAATAAAAAAACCCTCATCTGTGATGAAGGTTTTTTTCGTTGATTGAATTTGCCGTTTATTTGCTGATGGAGAATTTTCCTGAACCCAGCGTGTTCCCGTTTTCATCTGCAAGCCGGTAAAAATAATTTCCACTGACCAGGAAGGAAACGTCGAATTTTTCATTCAACGATTTCATTTCAAAAGAAGAAACCTTCCGGCCATTCAGATCAGATATTTCAAAACGGGTCCGGATATTTTTTTGAAGATCAACCGATACGTTCAGTTCATTTTGTGCCGGATTCGGAAACGTGTTGAGTGAATTCACCACACCCGGAATTTCATGGATACCTACGAACCCGGAAAAAGCAAGATCATCAATCAGCAGGGTAGTTCCCAAATGAGCAGATCCCATGGCACTTGAAAAAATACTGATCAGCACGCTGTCGGGCGTGTTGATGGAAGAATAATTCATGTTCACATCGAAAGGAGTATAAGCTGAAGTTGCTGCAGAGGTTCCGAAAATTCCGCTGCCGATCACATCCCTGGTGGCACCATTTCTTTTGTACATGGTAACGGAAATGGTGCATGAATCACCGGATACCGGCGCATACTTGTACCATCCGCTCAGTTTGGCATGCCGTACAGTATCCGGTGATCCGCCGATGATCTGGAATGTTGTTGTATTGATGACTCCGTTGGAAGCGGCACCGGGTATGTTAGTGAAAACAAAAAAGAACGGAGTGAGTTTTAGTGCATACAATCCGCCATGCATATCCGTTGTTTCTTTGGTAGCACTGGGTGTTCCCACGGACATGGACAAACTGTCGGTGGTCTTCCATGCATCCGGCATTTCATACAACCCGAATCCTGTCCACGATTCAAAACCTCCGTTGGGAACAGGAGCCTGGGCTTTGATGATCATTGAAAAACTCATTAACAAAAATGTAGTGCAACATATTTTTTTCATGACGATGATTGATTGGTGTGAGTTTTCAAATGTAAATAAAATAAGATGAAGAGAAGATAAAAAAAGCACTCCGGAATTCCGGGGTGCTTTCAAACAAAGAGTAAAAATATCTTAACCTCCGATCATCACCTTCAACCGGGTGCCCGGTACCAGGTCATTGGAGTGAAGTTGGTTGATGGCTTTGAGTTCTTCCACGGTAACGCCTTCATAACGTTTTGCAATATTCCAGAGGGTATCTCCGGGTTGAACAATGTGATACACAAATTTCACAGTCGCTGGTTCGGTACCGTTGCCGGCTGTTTTCGGGTCACAGTTGTTTTTATTTTCTTCTGTGATCACAGAGTCGGAATGGCCGGAGGCTTTATCGGCAATCAAACTGCTGTCGGCTTTTTTAACCGGGGAAATGGAACCCGTTGTCTTGTTTAATGTTGTGTTCAACGGCAGGGAATTTTTAACCGATGCACGGGTTTCATTTTTTTGTTTACCGGTTACGAAAACGAGCAGCTTCTGACCCGAATGCAACCTGGTTGTCCGGAGTTTATTCCATCGTTTCAGATCCTGTGTGGAACAACTGTAACGGTTTGCGATGGAAGCGAGATGTTCGCCCCGTTTCACGGTATGATATTTCTTCACCACTTTTCCTGCATACAGCACCGGGTCAACCGGTGAACCATCGTCCTGGGTAGTCATCGTTTCCATGTCAGGTTCCGATGGTTTGAAAATGCTTTCCAGGTTCGCGAGGTAGGTGTTGATTTTATTGGAAGGCAAACGAAGGATGTACGATTCATCACCATCAGGAATAATTCCCTTTTTATAAACCGGGTTCAGGTAACTCAATAATTCAACAGGAAGTCCGGTTGCATCGGCAATTTCGCGCAGGGAAACTTTCTGGTCCACCATCACGGTGTCGGCTTCAAAATAACTGATCACAGGCGGAACAGCCGTAAGGTTATGTTCCAATGGATAATTCATCAGGTAGGTAACCGCGATGAAAGCCGGAACATAGCCCCTCGTTTCTCTTGGCAGGTACGGACTGATTTCCCAGAAAGTGGTTTTGCCTCCTGACCTGGCGATTGCCTTGTTCACATTTCCTGCTCCGCAATTGTAAGCAGCGATAACAAGCAGCCAGTCGTGGTAGATATCATACATGTTTTTAAAATACTCACAGGCGGCATAGGTTGCTTTTACAGGATCGCGGCGTTCGTCGATGAAAGAATTTATTTTCAGGTTATACAGTTTCCCGGTGGTAAGCATGAACTGCCACAGGCCGGTTGCACCGGCTCTTGATACGGCTGTAGGATTCAGCGCCGACTCCACAATAGAAAGATATTTAAACTCAAGAGGTAATCCCTGTTGATCCAGAATCTGTTCGTACAATGGAAAGTACAGGTTTGCGAGGCCCATCACCCGTTCCGTGAGTGCTCTTTTTTTCAGCGCATACATGTCGATGTATTCCCTTACCTGCGAATTGAAAGCCAGCGGAATGGGTGTCTGAATTTTTTGAATTCTCTTTTTGTAAATATCGTCGGCATAAGTCGGTACTTCGTAGGGTTGAAAATTATTGTTCTGTTGATTTCCGGCAGAAGAAAAATTCAAGCGTTGTATGTAATTCATGCTTACAAGGCTGTCGAGCATCGCTGCAATGGGATCGTAATTGGCAGGAACGATTGCCTGTGCTTCTTCATTCCCTGTTCCTGCCAGGACGTTTCCTGAAAACAAACACATCATCGCAAGGAGCCATGATGTGAGTTTTATCAATCTAAACAATTTTTTCATTTCAATTCCGGTATTAATCAAATGCCTACATAAGAAGATACGTTTTCACGAAGGACAAAAATAGAATTTTTGTCGATTGGTTCTTAATATAACGATGAAGTGCCTGTGAAGTTAAACTAATGCTTTGAATTTCTTACAAATACGCTCATCCCGGAAGGCAATTCAGTCGCGGTTTTCCAGCTTTCCGATTCAATAATACGATTCGTTTCTGTAGCGATTCTGTGTACGGATGTTTTGGTATAATGACTTTGTCGTTTGGAATACGCCTTGATTTCATTGGCAAAATCACATGACCGGCCGCGGAAGCCGCTCCATTTGCCCAATGGCATCCGTCATTCATAGCCTTGATTGATCGTTTTGCCGAAATAGTTGGGCTTTGGAGCCCACGCGGCTTATTATTGTACTGTCTATAACCTACCGGCGCATTGCTGAAAAGCCACTATCAGCAGGATTAAGCGCACCACACACCACACTACTTTAATGGATCATGCCATGGAAGGCAATTGTGTCTTCATGGAAAACAAATGTCAAAATCAGGCAGTATGGAAACAGCTTTGTTAAAATATTCACTGGCGGATGTGATCAGGAAACTGAAAGAGATGCTGGTAAAAAAAGGATTTCTCATCGAGGCAATTGATGAACAAAAAAAAGAACTGATGGTTTACCGGAACGGGAACTGGTATCGTCAGCCTAAACACATCCTGTTCGAATTATCAAGTATTGATAACGGCCTGACCCGTATTGATATCACCGCCTCCATTGATGGAAAAAAAAGAGGCCGTGAAGCCGAAGAAGTGATAGAAGAAAAAATGGCTTCTATTATTTATACAAATTTATAAAACCAAGAGATGAGATTCGAAGAACTTGTTCCCCATTTGAATAAAATCGCCACGCTGTACCTGAGAAACAACAAGCGCAAGGTTGGGTGGTTGTTTGTGGATTCCAGCGACTCGGTTTCTGCTGAGCCTCTCAGGGATGTTTATTTTGTGTGCGTGCAGAAAGGCAGGAAACTGACGGAAGCCCTGGAAAATCACGATGTCGAGGCATTGTCACAATCCCAGAATCACGAAAAAATTCCGCTGGAGGAAATCATCCGGGTGCGCTCTACGAAATAACAATTACTTTTTTTCTTCGTCCTTTTTTTCTTCCACGCCATCTTTGGCATCTTTGAATTCTTTGATGCCTTTTCCCAAACCACGCATCAGCTCAGGAATTTTTCTTCCGCCAAACATCAAAAGAACAAGAATGGCAATAATAAGCACTTCCTGTCCGCCAAGAATGCCAAGTAGAATACTGATCGTCATGTTGTCTTGTTTATTCAGTCTTTCGAAGACTTACAGGGGCAAATATAAGAAATAGTTTACGAACCGGATTTTTATCTCCTCGCCATGATCCAGTTTTCGGGATCCATCTTATTGCTTCCTTTCCAGATTTCGAGGTGAACCTCTGTTTTGCCATCGTCCTCGTCCGTTTGCACCAGCCCGAGTGTTTGCTTGGTGGTTACCCGGTCGCCGGCTTTCACTGAGACATCCCTGAGGTTTGAGTAAAGAGTGAAATATTCTCCATGCTGAACCAGGACGGCATACTTGTCTACTACCATAATCACCCGAACTACTTTGCCGTCGAAAATGGCTCTTGCCTTTGCTCCTTTCTGTGAGTTGATGTCAACGCCGTTGTTGTTCACCACCACATCTTTCCACACCGGGTGATAATGTCTTCCGAATGTGCTGGTAATAAAACCCTGGTCAACAGGCCATGGGAGTTTTCCTTTGTTGCTTGCAAAATCATTGCTCAGCTTCAATGCTTCCGGCGTGGAGGTTAACGCTGCTGCTGATGTGATGGTCTCCGGTTTTTTGCTGACGCTTGCCGTGAGGGTGGAAGAGGACTTTTTTCTTGCCGCCAGTTTGGCCGATTCAATTTCTTTCCGGATGATGTCTTCAATGGCGCGGTTTAATTTCTCTTCCTGTTTTTGTTTTTCTTTCAGATCGGCACGGAGTTTTTTCTCACGTGATGCCAGGTTGTTCAACGCTGAAACCTGTTCCTTTTTTTCCTGGTCAAGGTTCTTCTTCTCTTTTTCCTGGCTGGTGAGCAAATGTGATTTCTCCGTGCGTACGCCAAGCAGGTCATTTTTTCTGACGGCAAGGGAGTCCTGCGTTTGTTCGATGAGGTTGCGTTGCTGAATGCGGTAAGCGCTGAGTTGCTGAAGGTATTTCAGCCGCTTGTATGCCTGGTTGAAATCCCGGGCGGAGAAAATAAAGGACAACTTCGAATAGGCCGCCTGATTTTTATAGGCAAAGTAAAGCATGCCGGCATATTGCTTTTTCAATTCAGTCATCCGGGTCTCCAGGGAATCAATGTGCCGGTTGATTCCGCCGATTGAATTATCTAGCCCGCCGATTTCATCGTTGATCGTATTGATCAGTTCACTCCGGTAAGATATTTTTTTATTCAGCGTGATGAGCTGGCTCAGGGATGTTGATTTATTTTTTTTGGTCTGGCTGAGCAGTTGGTTGGTGTATTCAATATCCTTCCGCAACTGTTCCTTTTTCTTTTCAAGATCTTTTTTGTTTTGTGAAAAGACCACCGGTGAAATGAAAAGAAAAGAGAGGAGGATGGCAATGCGACTGAAAAATAGAACGAACCGGTTTGTCATGGTATAAAGAAACGATGAGGGCCTGCTTTTATTGACTGGTAAAATTCAGAACAAAGGGTTCTGTTCAGCCTTCCGGCATGATAAGTTTTTAACAGGAATTCCGTGATAATGTTTCGGTTCAGGCTGACTGGTGACGGATCACTTCCGTTCGTATTTATCAGGAACGGTAAAAGGGAAAGTGACCGTTTCATCCACCGCAATTTTCGAATACGCTACTTTGATTTCTGCCGGGTTTACGGCTGCAATGGTAACGAGGATGTTGTTGGGAATCAGTTTCGAGCCGGCTTCGGTGAAATCGCTGTAAGTAGCCTCCAGCGAGCGATTCAGCCGTTCGTCTTCCATGCGGGATTTGGTGATCCGGTAACTGGTGCTGATCCAGAAATCCTGGACAATGGGTTTGTTCGGATCCTTGTCTTCCATCGCTCTTTTAAGTTTTCGCTTGTTCAGGGTGCTTAAAATGGTGCAGGAATCTTCTTCGTACACCGATTTTAGTTTTTCATTTTTCAGGTACGGAAAATAATTGCCGACGAGAACAGCCTGCATGATTTCGAAATTCAGATGCGTTTTCAGGAGGCTGTCGAGAAATCCGAAGTCATGCACGGTGTATGTTTTATGCACCCTGTCAAGGATCTGCATCCCGTCTCGTGTCACCAGCACGCGTGCCGCCTCGATGCCCAGCAACGGTGTGATCGAAATCCAGATGGCACTATCCTTCCTCATCCTTACATGGATGTCGAATGATTCGGTTTCGTTCCGCGAGGTGTAGTCAACGGAAGCATTCAACACAAGCCATTCAAATGAAAACTCATGAGCCAGCACCGAATCGAATACTTCAATCACTTCAGCACCTCTTAATTTTAATGGAGTGGAGACCACCACTTTTTTTGATGTTTTACAGGATGACATCAGGATCAGCGGAAGGAGAAGGAGGATGAAAATTTTTTTCACAGAAACAGGATGATGAACGGGCATGAAGAAAATTTTTTGAAACGGGAAGAGATGAATTCAGGTTGTCATGGATCGGCGGTGATGCGAAAGGATGCCATTCACCCGGTCAGTCAGGTAATTTCTTTTCCAGGATTTTTTTATCGAGTTGTTCCGAAACACCATCACCCGCTTTTTTTGCCTTTTGCCAGTATTCAAGAGCTTTCTGCGTATCGCCGTTTTTATAAAGCACATCACCGTAATGTTCCAGTACGGTTGCGCTTCCGTCGCTGTCGTGAGAGAGCGCTTTTTCAAGCCAGGTCTGTGCCTCTTTGTATTTTCCCTGTTTGTACATGATCCATCCATACGTATCTTCAGAGGTTCCTGAATTCGGAACAAGTTCAATCGATAATTTCGACATGGCTTCCGCTTTGTCAAGCTTCTCTCCGCGCAGCGATAAAAAATAAGCGTAATTATTCAGCGCCGATGAATTTTTTGGATTCACCTGTAGGGCTTTTTCAAAGCTCTCATCTGACCTGACGAAATCTTTTATTTCATGGTATGCCGTACCCAGGCTGGCATAGAAATCGGATTCACTGTTCTTGTCATCCACCACGAGCTTAACGCCGGAGTTCAGTACACGGATGGCTTCGTTGTATTTTTTAACCTGCATATAAGCCACGCCATTGAAGAAATAAACGAGTGGCTGGTCAGGAAAACGGCTGATGGCATCTTCACTTTCAATGACCAGGGTATCCCAGCTTTGCAATTGGTAATCGAGCGATAAAATACTTTTCACCAGCCCGAATTCTTTGGCGCCGAGCCGGATGGCTTCCCTGTATTCATTCCTTGCATCTGCCAATTGCTTGTCCATGATCAGGAGGTCGCCGTGAATGGCATGTGCATGTGCTTCACTGGGATGAGCTTCGAGCAACAGGTGACACAATTCCATGGCCTGGTCTTTCAGTTCCGGATGTAATTCGATCAGCGACAGGTACGATCCGAGTATGCTGATTTTTGTTTCCACATCCAGTTCCTTGTTGTTGAATGCCAGTTTCAGTTCACCGATCGATTTTTCTTTTTCACCATTGGTGCGGTAAAAATCAGCAAGTGAGAGATGAATGAATGCATTGTTCGGATCCACTTCCAGCACTTTGTTGTAGGTATCAAGCGCCTTTTGTTTTTCACCCATGTTCTGGTACACTTCAGCGAGCATGCCGTATGCCTGTGCGTCCTTCTGGTTCAATGCAATGAACTTCTGCAATTCAGCGACTGCTTTGTCATCCCGTTTCATGCGCTGGTAAAGCCGTGATTTCTGAATCGTCACTTCCCGTGAAATACCGATTCTTTCTTCCAGCTTGTCGTATGCTTTGATGGCTTCAGAAGTCTTGTCGGCAAAAACAAGTGCGGTTGCCCATTCAAAATAAAAATCAACACGGTCGGAGTTGTCTTTCACCAGTTGTTCCAGCACCTGTGCGGCTTCGCTGAATTTTTTATTCTTCTGGTAAATTTCGGCCAGCGATATCGCATACCAGATATTTTTTGAATCGAGTTTGTAGGCGCTTTTACTGAAGAACAAAGCATCGGTGAATTTTTTTTGTTCGGCGTAAATGTTCGCCAGCTCATACATGGCTGCATGGTTCCCGGCGTCTTTCCGGATCACCTCTGAAAAAAGTTCCGCGGCATTGTTCAGGTTCCCAAGAATTTTTTCTTTGTTGGCGTTGTAAAAAAGATTCAGGACTTCTGTCTTCTGAATTCCGGAAAGATTTTTTTTGTCGGCAGGGCCGGAAGCAGCGGGCTTCGGGCTTTTGCAGGCCATAAAAAGAAAGGAAGAAAACAGGAAAATGAGAAACGAACGGTTCATTGAAATTTTTTAAGAATGAGTTGAATAGTCACCGAGACTCAGCTGTTCCGGAACATTTTTATACACGACATGGTTTCCAATCATGGAATTGTTGATCACGGCATTCTCGATGACTGCATCAGCCTGAATGATGCTGTTGGAAACAACAGCATTGATGATTTTTGAACCCGGTCCGACGGAAGTATGAGGCCCCACCACAGCATTTCTCAGCAGTACATTTTCACCGATGTAACAGGGATGGATGATGATGGAATTTTCATTCGTAATTCCGGTTGCAATCCTGTTTTCGTTTTTATGCAATTCAAGAACGCGTTTGTTGGTGTACACGGTAGCATCCTTGTTTCCACAGTCAAGCCATTCGATGACTTTTCCGGGAACAAATTTTGTCCCTTTCTTTTTCATGTTTTCCAGGGCATTGGTCAGCTGGAATTCTCCTTTTTCCCTCAGGTTATGATCCACCAGGTATTGCATTTCTTTCCGGAGATATTCCCCGTCGCGGAAATAATAAATTCCAATGATGGCAAGATCGGAAACGAAGCTCTGTGGTTTTTCAACAAAATCGGTAATGATGTTTTCATCATTCACTTTGACGACACCGAACATTTTCGGGTCATCGATTTTATTCACCCAGATGATTCCGTCTTTTTCCTCATCCATCGTAAAGTCGGCACGGAAAAGCGTGTCGGCAAAAGCAACAATCACTTTCCCATTCAACGCATCTTTGGCGCATAATATTGCATGAGCCGTTCCAAGCGGTTCTTCCTGGTAATGAATGCTTCCTTTTGCACCGAGTGATGAAGCAATGTCGAGGAGGTTTTGTTCGGCTTCTTTTCCGAAATCGCCAATCACAAAAGCAATGTCGGTGACTTTTTCATGGCATACTTTGATAAGATCTTCCGCGAGCCATTGAACGATTGGCTTGCCGGCAACCGGTATCAAAGGCTTTGGAACGGTTAACGTATGTGGTCGCATACGCTTTCCTGCTCCAGCCATGGGTATGATTATTTTCATTTTTTTAATTTGATGATTTAGAAATGTACGGATCTGAAAGTTGAAATAATTTCGAACCCCGTTATGCTGTCAGGGGATCAACACAACATCAAATTTATTTTATCCCGGTAGAACCGAATCCCCCGGTACCTCTCCCGGTTTCAAGCAACACTTCAGATTCTGTCCACTCCACGCGATCATGTTTTGAAACGATCATTTGAGCGATGCGTTCCCCGTTTTCGATTGTGAAATTTTCATTGGACAGGTTCACCAGGATGACTTTGATCTCTCCGCGGTAATCGGCATCGATGGTTCCCGGTGAATTCAGAACAGTGATTCCTTTTTTTGCCGCCAGCCCGCTGCGCGGACGAATCTGCGCTTCATATCCTACCGGCAATTCGATGAATAAACCGGTCGGAACGATGGCGCGTTCCAAAGGTTTCAGCACGACAGGCTGATCCATGCTGGCCCGTAAATCCATTCCGGCTGAATGATCTGTTTCATATGCCGGCAACGGGTGATTTGATTTATTGATGATCCGGATTTTCATGGTTTGATGATCGGTTTTGGATTAAGCTTACGCCGGTTGCCAGCATCATTTCATTTCTTGTCGCCCGGCTTTCGTCCATTAAAAACCGGCATGCGAAGGTAAGAATTTTTGCCACGTTCATAGAGGTAAGCCACCACCAAAAACACAACCAGCAGAAGTGAATTGATCACATACATCCAGTGTTCGGTGATGCGATAATGTTGTCTTGTGATTTCACCGGCAGCATAGAGCAGCAGCGCCGTGATAACAAACAATGCAAATGAGCGGAGGTTGTAATCGACGTGATAATATTTCTGCCCGGCAACGTAAGAGATCACCATCATGGAAGCATAACAGATGAGGGTTGTCCAGGCAGCGCCCATGTACCCAAGAACCGGGATCAGCCAGTAGTTCAGCAGCAACGTGACCACAGCCCCGGCCACAGAAATCCATGCCGCCCAGCGGGTGCGGCCGGTGAGTTTGTACCAGATCGACAGGTTGTAATAAACGCCGAGGCATAAATTCGCCATGAGAAGGATGGGAACGATTTTAATGCCTGACCGGTATTCTTCCCCGACAATTTTTTTCACCAGATCCATGTACATCATGATGGTGAGAAAGATAAAGGAACAGGTAAGAACAAAATAATGCATCACCTTCGAATAAATTTCTTTCGCATTTTCTTTGGATGCATGGGAGAAAAAAAACGGTTCGGCTGCGTACCGGAATGTCTGGACAAACAACGTCATCAGGATGGATAATTTATAACAGGCACCGTAAATTCCATTTTGTTCCAGTGCGGTGGAAGGATCTGAAACCAGCCGCGGCAGCATGATCCTGTCGAATGTTTCGTTGATCATCCCTGCAAAACCGGCGACCATGATCGGGAGCGAATACACGATCATGGACTTCCAGAGCGCGCGGTCGAATTCAAGCTTCACGGAAAATAATTCAGGTGATAAAAACAGCAAGGTTACTGCACTGGCAACGAGGTTGGAAATGAAAACATACCCGACTCCCATGGAAGGATTGTAAATGTTGCGGATCACATCATGGTAAGAACTGTTCATCAGTTTCGGACACAACACGAGGAAAAATAAATTCAGCCCGATGTTGATCACAATCCAGAGCAGTTTCAGAAAAACAAAACGCTTCGCTTTATTCGCCTGCCGCAGTTTTGCAAACGGAATGGTGGAAACGGCATCGAAGGCGAGGATGGCTGCGAACCACGAAATGTATTCGGGAAGCATGGCATTCGAATGTTCCGTTGCATTCAGTTTTCCGGCAATGGCCGGTGAAAAGAAAATGATGAAAAAAGCAAACAAAACCGAACTGGTAAGAATTGAAATAAGCGTCGTGGAATATACTTTCGGATTTTCCTTTTCCGACTGGAAGAAACGGAAGTAAGCGGTTTCCAATCCATACGTAAAGACAATGTTGAAAAATGAAACGTAGGCATACATTTCCGTTACCACGCCGTATTCGCCGGCATGAAACACGCGCGTGTACAACGGCACGAGCAGGTAGTTGAGCAGCCGCCCTAAAATGCTGCTCAATCCGTAAGTGGCAGTTTGTCCTGCCAGTTTTTTAATGACGCTCAATCAGGAGTACTTTTAAATCAAAAAGTGGTTTCGATGAAGTTTACTGAAACAGAATGAAACGTTCAGCCATTTTTCTTCTCACCTTCTGATTTCAAAAGAAGTAAAATTTTTCAAAGCAGAATCAGTGACTTCAACTTTATTAACAACAGCCCGTTCGGGTCCGTGGTGACACCAGTTTATAAAGGCAATAAGATTTTCGGACAATGCTTCGGCTTCCATTTCAACAGAACCGTCGGATGAATTTCTCACCCATCCGGTGATGCCAAGTTCCGTTGCCTTCAGCTGAGTGTGTTTACGGAAGAAAACACCCTGCACGATTCCCTGAACTTTGATGTGAACGGATTTCATGATTGAAAATTGAATATTAACTATTGAAAAATCATGCTGACGAAGTTTGATTTTGTAACGATTCAATTTTCACTCTTCCGTATTCAATGAGTCTAATTGTACATCAACCGGAAATCGAGTTTGTTGATGAGCTTCCTGTAATTCTTTTTCAGGTCGCGTTCCACGGCGCTCATGTCTTTGAATTCCTGGAATTTCTGCAGCAGCAACATGTCGAAAACGGAGCTTTCAACAAAATCAATATCCGTCTTGAAGCCGCAAACGCAAAGGGCATGCGTGGTGTCAAGAAATGTGCGGATGCTTTTTGCATTCGTATCAAGCGTGTTGCAGCTTCCGAAATGAATGATCTTGTCAACGCACGATCCGTTGAGAATATCAGCCAGTTCGGTGAGGTTCAGAAACTCATCACCGATTTGTATTTTTTCCGGTTTCCCGTGAAAGGCCAGGTAACAGATGGTGTAGTCCTTATACCTTTTCTGTTTCCACAGCGACAAATAGTATTTCAGGTTTTCTTTGGTTCCGCAATTCTTGTGGATGTACCGGATGCCGCAATTGGTATGAAGAAAATCCAGCGAAGCGGTAATGCTTGACTTGTCCCTCAGATCCTGTTCCCAATCGCCTTCCAGGCAGAAAACATGCTTCGAAAAATTTTTAGCGATTCTCATTTTGTTTTTTCTCTCTCCTCTCATTTAGTATGTCCATATCAAAATATCCCGACGAATACTTTTTATCAGCGTTTGAAAGCGGCTGCTCTTTTTTCGATGAAAGCAGAAGTGCCTTCTTTAAAATCATCGGTCAAAAAACACTGTCCGAATTCATCCATTTCTTTTTGAAACCCGTCCACGCCGTCAGCATAATTTGCATTCACGCATCGGATGACACCGGCCACTGCTTTCGGCGATTGTGTTTTAATTTTTCCAATCAGTTCTTCACACCTGGCAAGAAGTTGTTCCGGTGAAGTGACATCATTCACCAGTCCGAAATGCAACGCCTTCTGTGCATCGATCATTCCGGCAGTCATCAGGAATTCAAAAGCCCTTCCTTTCCCGATGAGTTGTGCAAGACGTTGTGTTCCTCCATAACCCGGGATCACACCCAGTTTTACTTCCGGCTGTCCGAATTTTGCGTGATCACTTGCTATGCGGATATGGCAACACATGGCCAGTTCGCATCCTCCGCCTAAAGCGAATCCGTTTACAGCGGCGATCACCGGCTTTCCGCATTGCTCAATGGAATTGAATACACGATGTCCGTGAGCGCTTAATTCTTTTCCCTGGTCAGTATTGAAATCAGCAAATTCTGAAATATCAGCACCGGCCACAAAAGCTTTGGATCCTGAACCGGTGATGATGATTCCTGCGATGGAAGGATCTGCCGCGGCGTCCTTCACTGCATTTCCGATTTCTTCGATGGTTTTCCTGTTGAGGGCATTGAGTTTATCGGGCCGGTTAACGGTGATGGTCAGAATTTCATTCTTAACAGCAATCAATATGTTGTGATACGTCATCATTTCCTGTAATTTTTTTTAAGCAATTCGTTTGCTGTTCCTGTTTAAAACGCTCTCTTTTTTTTCACTTCATCCTGAATGTAATCCACGATGATTTTGGTATCTGTTCCCGGCGGAAATAATTTTCCAACACCGATTTTATTTAGCTTCTTCATATCATCATCCGGAATGATTCCACCGCCGGTAAGTAAAACATCTTCCATTTTTTTTGTTTTCATCAACTCGATGATCTTCGGAAAAACAGTCATGTGAGCTCCCGACAAAATACTCACACCTACCACGTCCACGTCTTCCTGCAAGGCGGAGTTCACAACCATTTCTGGAGTCTGGCGCAAACCGGTGTAAATAACTTCCATTCCTGCATCACGCAAAAAAGAAGCGATCACTTTTGCTCCGCGATCATGTCCATCCAAACCAACTTTGGCAATTAATACACGAACAGGACGATTCATAAAATATTTTTGATAATTAAATGCTGAGATGTTAAGTGTGTAAAAGTTTGCCGGAAAATGATCTGCTTAACTTTCTTTGAGAAACAAATCCGGAATCTTTCTTACTCATGCAAAGTTAACAAAAGAGGGGTGTTTGTAAAGGCCTTAAGAGTTATTTAACGAATATTTATCTCTTTGAAAATGTGGTACTTTGCCGTAGTTATTTGATTTTATGCAAATTGAATGAATAGATAAAATAAAATATCAAATATGATTAGTGACAACATAAAAAAATATTTTAGACGCCATAAAAAATTGTTTATAGTATCATTAATTGTAAAATAATATTTATAGGGATCTTACTTTGAGAAAGCCGGTAAAGAGATAAAGAAAACTGTGCCTTCCCCAGCAATGGTTTCGAACCAGATTTTTCCTCCGGAATTTTCGACGATGCTTTTCACCATCGATAATCCCAATCCCATTCCTCCGGATTTTGTTGTAAAACTTGGAGTGAAAATGCGGCTTACCTGTTCGAGCGGAATTCCTTCTCCGTTGTCGCTGATGGAAACAATGAAATCTTCCTGTCCGGTTGCAACGGATACATGAATGACTCCCTTTTTATCAGAAGGAATTGCCTGAGTCGAATTTTTGAGAAGATTTGAAAATACCCGGCTCAACTGATCTTTATCGGCATACACAAATTTTTCCTTTCCGGGAGAGGCAAAGGTGATGGTTGATCCCGGGAGTTCTTTGAAAAGAGCAATGGTTGAACGGAGAATTTTATCAAGATCTGTTTTTTCTTTTTTAGCCACCGGCATCTGTGCAAAGTTTGAAAACTCTGCCGCGATGTTCGACAACGTGTCAATCTGTTCCACCAATGTATGTGAAATCCGTTCGAAGATTTCATCGAGCAACGGACTTTTTTCCAGCCAGGCTTTCTGAAGATGCTGAACGGAAAGTTTCATCGGTGTCAACGGGTTTTTGATTTCATGTGCTACCTGTTTGGCCATTTCACGCCAGGCACTTTCCCGTTCGCTGCGTGCGAGTTTCTCCGCGCTGGCAGCCAGTTCATCAATCATCCGGTTGTATTCATTCACGAGTTGCCCGATCTCATCCTGCCTGCTGTACTCGATCATTTCGTTTTTTCTTCCAAGCCTGATGTTGCTGAGTTTTTCCTGTATCAGCGACAACGGCTGTGTTATGCGGGAAGAAATAAAAAGTGTCGCCAGCACGGCCAGCGCAAACAAAAGAATGTATATGTTGATCAAAGCCGAAAGAAAACTGGATATTTCCCGGTTCAATTCATTTTGTTTTTCAAAATAAGGTAAATGAAGGTAGCCGATCATTTTTCCCTGGCGGTTCCTGAGCGGTTCATAAGCGGCGATGTAATTCAGGTTCCCGATGCTTTCGGGATGAACATATTTGGTTCTTCCTTTTTCATGGACTTCAAACAATGCTTCCGGGTTCATCTTCTGCGAAATAATTCCCTGGTCGAAAATTTTCGGCTGCGAAGAATAACAAAGATTTCCTTCCGGGCTGAAGAGGTTGAAATCGGCATCCGTGATTCCGGAAATGCGGATCAGGGAAGCCTGTTGCTCTTCATTCATCCGTTGCGTGAGTGCCGGAACATCTCCCAGGTCTTTTTCCATCAAAGCAAGCAGGGAACTTATTTTTTCACTGATGCTTTCATCCATGTTTACATCGTATTTATGTGTGATGTAATAAACGGTTCCGCTTCCAATGAGAATGAAGGATAAAACCACAAGCAATAACACCGATGACTGGATTCGCCGCGTCAGGTTCCAGTGATTCCTGTTTTGCCGCTGAAACATCCTCCACACAAAATAAAAAACCAGGAAGAACAAAGAGAACATACTGAACAGGTACGAAAACAACGTAAACAAAAGGAGGATGCTCTCATAGCTTTTGCTCACCACGACAAACGATTTGTCGCCGATGCGGTGAACCAGGTGATTGTATCCATCGAGATCCCTGGAGGTGTATTCCTGCGGCGATGGTTTGAAAGCGCCCGCTGAGAAATAGTAAGCGAATGTTCCGCTTTGATTGAGTAAAGAATCGTTCCTGTAACGGGCATACGAATATTTGTACAGATCCTTGTTGAAGGCAACCTTGCGGCTTACAAACAGTTCAGGAAAACCAACGTCCGTCTGGAAAAGTTTCGGGGTGAGAACTATAACAATGAACCCGGCATTGGATTCTGTCCGGTTGTTATCCGGAATTGAAATGACAGACCAATATTCCTGCTGGCCGGATTCATTTCCTAAAAAGAATAAATGAGGCGAATGATCATCCGGTTCATCCATCCTGTTTCTCAAAGAGTCAAGTGAAAATTTGGTGTGAAGTGAATCGAAAGGAGATCCGTTTTTATCAAAACAATGGATGCCGGTGTTAAACTTACTCCAGTAACCGGTAAAATAAAACTGCATGAGCCGTTTGCTTACCTGTTCACGCACATGGATGGTGTCTTTGAAATGACGCTGGATATTCGGGTCATGAATGATTTTGATGCCGAGGTCTTCGAATAAATATTCAGCAAGCTGATCCTGCCCGGTTTCGATTTTCTGTATGAGCAGCTTCCTGTTTTCCTTTTCTTTTTTATCATTCAGTTTCCAGATGACTCCTGAAGAATAAACTGCAAACAGCACGGTGATGAACAAAAGGTAATTCAGGGTGATGATTTTCTCTTCTTTGTTTTCCCGGATGATCAATGCCACCAGCATGGCTGTGGTTACTGCAAGTAAAACCGGACTGAACATAGGGGCTTCAGAACGTATCAACCCGAAATAAATCAGTGCAAAAATGGTTGCGGCAATCACGAGTTCTGTCAAGAAAGTTTTAACCGGGATTAACATAAACAGCCGTTGCCGGAATGCAAAAACAATCAGGAAAAATGACCAGAGAAGGATGGCAATCACCAGGAAACCGACAACACTATAGCCATCCATTCCAAACAAATTGCCGACATCGAATGAAATTTTTGAATTCACCACCAGCCCGCTTACCAGGTTATTCAGCGGTAACGTGAGGAGGAAAATAAAAAGGAGGCTGCCGGTTTGAATCGATTGGGAGATGAATCGGCTTCCTGCCGGAAAGTTCCTGTTTCCGAATGACGAATAAAAAATTCCGGAAAAGCATAACAGGATCAGCGAGTTGATGATCAAATCTCCGAGTGAGTTAAAATAAAATGAGCTTGCGTAAAATTGCGGACTGAATAACGGCGTCGAATAAAATTCATCCGGTATCCGCAGGCTGATCATCACTCCGCGCAAAATCACCACGGCGACCATGAACAGGAAAAGCAGCCACGAAGAAATTCCTGAAAGTATTTTCCCTGTGAAAAAAAAGGCCACCAACACCAGCATCACCGAAACGAGGTAAAGCCAGCTTTTCAGGTCAGTGCCTGCGGGACTGCCCGGCATATTCGTGAACCTGGCGGAAAACAAGGGCCGGCCATCGCCGGAATGTATGGTGTATGAATCCGGTACTTTCCCGTTTCCGGGTTCAGTACCCGGCGGCAGTTCCAGCCGGGGATTGAAGCGGTTCACAAGGTACTGGTTTTCGTACGTATATTCTTTCCTGATCAGCAGCAGCCCGATCATTTCATTGGTTCCATTTCTGCCGGTAAAAATTTCATACCACCCGTTGTTCAGGTGTACCAGCGAACGATTCCTGCACGTATCAGCGAGGCGGCTGGTGATGTCGGTTTCGTTGTCGGACCACTTCACAATTTTTTCATTCACGAGATAAAAAAAACTGAAACCAAAATCCTGGAAGCCCTGGTGAATAAAGTAATGATGGAAGACACTGTCGGATGAAATGACGGCTGCTCCTTCCATCGCCTGCTCCATTTTAATTTCCAGGTGACGGAGATTTTTTTCTGCGATGGAAACATATTTTTCCGGCCCCGGCTGGCGATGCTGAATCACCTCGGTTATGAGAACGAGGATGATTGCCGTCAGTAAGAGAAGAGCCGGTAACCGGAACGATGCCTGGAATTTTCTTTTCACCTCGGAGTGTTCTTTTTAAAAAATCAGCAAGATAAATTTGATGGTATCAAAACTATTCATTTTTTTACAAGCAATTCCGCAAAACTATGTTATTCAATTCACCGGCATTTTTACTTTTCTTCCCGGTTGTGACCATCCTTTATTTTTTGTTTCCCCATGCCTTTCGCTGGATGCTGTTGCTGGCTGCGAGTTGTTTTTTTTATATGTTTTTCAAACCCGTTTACATCCTGATCCTTTTTTTTACGATCGCTGTTGATTATTCAGCAGGCATCCTGATTGAATCGGGCAAGACAAACCGGGATAAGAAACGATGGCTGATTGCAAGTATTGTAGCCAACGTGGGCGTTCTCGCCTTTTTTAAATACTATCATTTCCTCGATGATAATATTTCAGCATTCTTTCATCTTGCCGGAACAGGTTTACATTTTCCGGCTCTTGACATCATTCTTCCGATCGGGCTTAGCTTCCATACGTTCCAGGCGATGAGTTACACGATTGAAGTGTACCGTGGAAGGCAGAAAGCAGAAAGGCATTTGGGTATCTATGCTCTGTACGTGATGTTTTATCCGCAGTTGGTCGCCGGGCCGATTGAACGTCCGCAGCATTTGCTTCCGCAATTCAAAGCAGTTCATACGTTTGATTATGATCGCGTGAGCAGCGGTTTACGGAGAATGTTGTGGGGCCTGTTTAAAAAGATGGTGATTGCCGACCGCCTATCATTTTATGTCTCCATTGTGTATGGAAACCCGCACAGCTATTCCGGTTTCCCTTTAATCTGGTCGACACTTTTTTTCTCCGTCCAGATTTATTGCGACTTCTCCGGTTATTGCGACATTGCTTTGGGTGCTGCAAAGGTGATGGGATTTCAGCTCATGGAAAATTTCAGCTTCCCTTATTTTTCTTCCTCCTTCCGTGAGTTCTGGAAACGCTGGCACATTTCTCTTTCTTCCTGGTTTGCTGATTATCTCTATGTTCCTTTGGGTGGAAATCAAAAAGGAAAAATAAAATGGATGAGAAACATCCTCGTGGTATTTGCCGTGAGCGGCTTGTGGCATGGAGCGTCTTGGACGTTTGTCATCTGGGGACTCCTGCATGCGGTTTATCTTCTTGCTGAGCGGCTGTTTTTCAGAGAACGGAAAAGAGATTTTAACTGGTTCAGTATGGTATCCGTATTTTCCTGCGTGACGGTCGCATGGATTTTTTTCCGTGCACAGACAGTCAACGATGCCATCTATATTCTCACTCATTTATTCTCTTTTGAAAACTACAACATCATCGGCGTTCCGGTGGTGAGCACCTTTTCATTCATCCTGAATTTTACAGCGATTGCCTGCATCTTTCTTTCGGATGCATTCCTGTTCAGCAGGCTCAGCGAAAAAATAAGACTTTCTTTTCCGGGCGCAACCGGTTATGCATACATCACCAATGCTTTGATGATCATTGCACTGGTTTTGTTTGGTGTTTTTGAGCAACAGTCGTTCATCTATTTTCAATTCTGACGACATGAATAAAGTGCTGAAACTTTTTACAGAGATATTCCTGTTGCTGATGGCAGGCCTGGTGGTTTTTCTCTTGCTCGAAAAAAAATATGCGTCCTGTGAAACCAATGCAGATCTCCTCATGGCGAAATTCAACAGAACCTGTTCCACTTCAAACATGCTGTTGCTTGGAAATTCACATACGCTTCCCCTTGAAGTGACTATGAAAACCTCTTCAGGAAAGGAAATCTGCTCGTTCACAGCCAGGGGAATGGATTTATTCTGGTCTTGTGTACTGCTGAAGAAGTACATTCATAAAATTCCCAACCTCGAACTCATCCTCGTGGGAGTGGATGATGAGCTGCTTGGTTTCAACCAGGCGTGGTTTTACCAGGAATACGTGAACCGTTCCCTCTATCGCTATACAGATACACTGTACCACGATAACCTCATGAACCGCTTTCTTGCTTCCAGCAATTTTTTCCGTTCCAACCGCGACCTTACTTTTTTATGGCGGGGAGAAGCAAGCCATTCTGAAAAAGAAACCGTTCTGCCATTGGAAAGTACAGGAGGACTGTCGTTGGAAAATTGCCTGGGCCGGGCGAAAGAACTTTCGGAATACCGGTTTACCAAGAAACTGTTGCCGGAAAACATCGGGATTCTTCAGTCGATGATTGACTTGGCAGCGCAGCACGGAAAAAAAATTATTTTTTTTACCACGCCTAAGTCGGCCTGTTTTATTGAAAAGAGAAATCATGAAAATGCTGATCTTGCTCATTCCGCAATGGATTCATTGTTCAGAGCAAACAGAATTTTTTATGTTGATTTTTCAAGGACAAAAAATTTCAGGGATGATTTTTTTGCTGATGCTGATCACCTGAACCAAACCGGAGCAAAGATTCTGTTGAAGGAGCTCGATTCACTCATTGAAATAAAAACCGGGAAGCATTATTTCAGTTCAGCAGTTTCCCGATAACGGAAGGCAAGTACCGGTATTCCAGCTCATGGATTTTTTCGGCCAGTGAACCGGCTGTTTCATTTTTGCTGACATGGCAGGCCGCCTGGAAAATGATTTCTCCTTCATCAAATTTTTCATTCACGTAATGGATGGTGATTCCCGAAAGAATGCTTCCGGAATCAATCACCGACTGGTGAACATGTTTTCCGAAGAACCCTTTGCCGCCAAAGCCTGGAAGCAAAGCCGGGTGAATGTTGATGATTTTATTTTGAAATAAGCGGACCAGTTTTTCCGGTACCAGCCAGAGAAAACCGGCCAGTACAACAAGATCAATGTTGTTTTCAATCAGCATGTTTAACACTTCATCTGAGTCATAAAAATTTTTCCGGTCGAACACCATGCTACGAACGTCATACTTTTTAGCACGGTCAATCACACCGGCCATGGGATTATGAGTGAGAACCAATGCTACCGTTGCCAGCCCGGATCCGGAAAAATAACGGATGATGTTCTCCGCATTCGTTCCTGAACCTGAAGCCAATATGGCAATTTTTTTTACGGACGTCTTCACGGATCAAAAGTACATGAAACAAAGTGGAATGGAAGTTTTCAACAAGATATTTTTACACTGTAAAATTTTGCTACTTTGCCTGCACTTAAAAAAAATTACACGAAACAATTATGTCAGCAAACTCCATCTTTCAGTACTTCGTTCCCAAAGACCGAAAATTTTATCCGCTCTTCGAGCAGGCTTCTGCCAACCTGGTTGCCATTTCAAAAATATTGTACGAGGCGCTTACTACGAACTCCGTTGAAAAGCGCTCTTCGTTGATCCGGGAAATTGAAAAGCTGGAACACGTAGGTGATGAAATCACGCACCAGATTTTCCAGGAAGTAGGAACCACTTTCATTACACCTTTCGACCGGGAAGACATTCAGCAACTGGCATCTGTTCTGGACGATGTACTCGATTACATTCATGGCTCGGCAAAACGAATCGAGTTGTACAAAGTGAACCCGATTCATCCTTCCATGATTAAACTGTCAGAATTGATCATTCAATGTGCCGAAGAACTCAATGTGGCCATCGGTGGGTTGCGCAGCATGAAAAACATGATGAAGATCCGTGAAGCACTCGTCCGGATCAACAGCATCGAAAATCATGCGGACGATATTTTCGATAATGCCGTGGCGCGTTTGTTTGAAGATGAAAAAAATGCCATCGAGATCATCAAGATCAAAGAAGTTCTTTCAGCACTCGAAACGGCGACCGACAAAGCCGAAGATGCTGCCAATGTAATCGAATCCATCATCATCAAACAATCCTGAGAGTAGAATCATTTTTATCCTAAAGCTATGCAGTTACTTTATCTGGTCGTCATCCTCGCCATCCTTTTTGATTTTATCAATGGATTTCATGATGCCGCCAATTCAATCGCAACCATTGTTTCCACCAAAGTGCTTTCGCCCCTGAGTGCAGTAATCTGGGCAGCAGCGTTTAACTTTCTTGCCTACTGGCTTTTTGAACTTCATGTAGCCGATACTGTTTCCAAATCAGTGAAACCGGAAGGGATCAACCTCATCGTTGTGCTTTCCGGATTGATTGCCGCCATCATCTGGAACCTGGTTACCTGGTGGTATGGAATTCCTTCCAGTTCATCACATACGCTCATCGGCGGATTTGTAGGTGCAGCCATTGCCTATGCAGGATTTGAAGTGGTAAAACTTGATAAGGTGCTTCCTCCTCTTTTCTTTATTGTTCTTGCCCCGGTAATCGGGATGACTATTTCTTACCTGATTTCATTGCTGACTTTATTCATATGCAAACGATCGCATCCTTATAAGGTAGATAAAATTTTCAGGAGGATGCAGTTGTTCTCTGCTGCTGCTTATAGTCTCGGGCATGGAGGTAACGATGCACAAAAGGTAATGGGAATCATTGGGGCGGCACTCATTGCATCCAACGTTATTCCTGACATGAAACATTTGCCCGGCTGGGTTCCATTCGCCTGTTATTCAGCAATCGCGCTGGGAACCATTTTCGGTGGATGGAGAATTGTGAAAACCATGGGACAGAGGGTAACCAAACTCAAACCGTTCGAAGGGTTCTCTGCTGAAACGGCCGGGGCCATCACCTTATTTACGACCGGTGCCCTTGGAGTTCCTGTCAGCACCACCCACACCATTACAGGTGCTATCATCGGAGTGGGGGTTTCAAAACGGGTGAGTGCTGTGCACTGGGGAGTAACGGTCGAATTAATCTGGGCATGGATACTCACCATTCCTGTTACCGCTCTTCTGGCCATGGCAGTCTTCGAGGTCATCAATATGTTTATGAAATAAATTTTTATTGGAACCTGCGATGGTTTATGCAGAAATTGTTTTTTCAACAATTAATTTTGCAAAAAAATCATTCATCTCAATGAGTCATTTCGAATGGCGAAATTTATCTCTTTAGTTTCCCGGCATTTTGAAAACCATTTTTGAAAAAATATCGGAAGCACAAAAGCAACACCTCGATGTGGCGCTTTGTATTGTAGTGAATACAAAAGGGTCCACGCCGCGTGAAGCCGGTGCGAAAATGCTGGTGTATCCGGACGGAACCATCTTCGGAACCATCGGCGGCGGAGACCTCGAAAAAAAAGTCATTGAAAGAGCTTTGCAGGTTTTAAAAAGCCGTCAGCCTTCAACCTTCAAACATGATTTGCTTCACCAGCATAACATGTGTTGCGGTGGAAGCGCGGAGATTTATATTGAGCCCATCATGAAAAAAAACAAGCTGTACATTTTTGGCGCAGGACATACCGGCCATGCCTTAGCGAAGTATGCTCTGAATTTCGAATTCGAAGTGGTGATCATCGATGACAGGAAAGAATTTCTCGATGAAATAAAACCTGATGGAATCAATAAAATGAACATCCATTATTCGGCTGCGCTTCCTGTTCTGCCTTTTGATGAACAGACATACATCACCATCATGACGTACAGCCATCCGTACGACCGTGATATCCTGGCGTATTGCCTGAAGAAACCTTCTGCCTACCTGGGAATGATCGGAAGCCAGCGTAAGGTGGAGATGACAAAAAAAATGTTTGAGGAAGGAATGATTGCTTCAAAAGAAGAACTGGACAAGGTTGACATGCCGATGGGAATTGACATTGGCGCGAAAGATCCTGATGAAATTGCCATCAGCATCCTCGCAAAAATGATCGCCGTGAAAAATCATGTGCAGGTGAGTGGTTGAAGATTTTGTGAGGGAATTAAGCGCGGGAATTTTTTTTACGAAGCATTCATTTTCATGACGTAAATCATGATGTTCCGCCATCAATCTGTATATTTTTGAGTAAACAATCATCCCATGATCCCTGAAAATATTTTCCGTACCGTAAAAAATGCGATGGATTCATTGCGTGTTGCAGAGAACGAATTGAATCGTCCCACAGAAGACACCGTAACGCTTTGCGCCTGTTACAGCACGCGAAATTCCGTGAACGGTTTTTTGCATTCGTATCTTCTCAGCAAGTCATCGGATAACCAGGAAAAATACCTCGACGACTTGTTGGATCAATGTTCGAAGATTGATTCTCAATTTAAAAAGGTGGACCTGTCCTGTTTCAAGTGCGGGGTGTCGAACAAGGAACAATGTGAAAAAAATTATTGTCTTTCCGTCGACAAAGTCAACGAATGCTACAGCCAGGCCAACATGGTAAAACAACTGGTGATGGAAAAATTAAATCTCTCCGAAAAAGATTTCGAATAATTTTTCTTTCCTACAATCCCTTCAGCACCTGCAATCTTTCCCAATGGTTCAGCACATCCTGCTGAGCGCTTACAAATAATTCTTCCGCATGCACCGGGTTGGTTCGTGTGAGTGAACTGAATCGTGTTTCATTGTATAAAAAATCTTTCAGCGGAATGGATGGTTCCTTGCTATCGAGAGAGAATCGTTCGCCTTTTGCTTTCAATGGATTGTAACGGAACAATGGCCAGTAACCGCTTCTCACAGCGTTGTCCTGTTGTTCGGCTCCATGTCCCATGTCGTACCCATGCGCAATGCAATGACTGTATGCAATCACGAGCGAAGCTCCGGGAAACGATTCGGCTTCCTGGATGGTTCTCACCGTATGAACATCATTGGCTCCCATGGCAACCTGCGCGACATAAGCTCCTCCATGTGCGATGGCCTGCAAGGCCAGGTCTTTTTTTGTATTTGATTTTCCGTTGACAGAAAATTTTGCGCTGGCGCCCACCGGTGTGGATTTGGATTTTTGTCCGCCGGTATTGGAATACACTTCTGTGTCAAGAACAAGAATGTTCACCTTCTCTCCGCAGGAAAGTACATGATCCAATCCCCCGAAGCCAATGTCATAAGCCCATCCGTCGCCACCGATGATCCAATGCGATTTTTTCACCAGGTGTTCTGCAAGAATGGAAAGTTGCCGGGCTTCATACGAAGTCATCGATGCAAGCAACCGGCGAAGTTCTTTGATCCGGTCTCTTTGTTTTTTAATTCCGGCTTCATTGCTTTGATCGGCATCCAGGATTTCATTCACCAGGTTTTCTCCAAGAGGAGTTCGGAGATGATTTAAAATACTCTTTGCAACATCTGTTTTCTTGTCGTACGCCAGTTTGATTCCAAGTCCGAATTCAGCATTGTCTTCAAACAACGAATTCGCCCATGCCGGTCCGCAACCTTCGTTGTTTACGGCCCATGGCGTAGTTGGAAGGTTTCCACCGAAAATGGAAGAGCATCCCGTTGCATTGGCAATCACCATCCGTTCACCGTAAAGTTGTGATAACAATTTCAGGTAAGGCGTTTCACCGCAGCCGGAGCAGGCTCCTGAAAATTCAAACAGCGGTTGTAAAAACTGTGTTCCTTTCACTGTATTGAAATTCATCCGTGAACGATCGAGTTCAGGAAGTGAAAGGAAAAATTCCCAGTTTTCTTTTTCAGTTTCCTTCAGCGGAATCTGGTCTTTCATGTTGATGGCACGATGTCCCGGTTCTGCCTTGCTTTCAACCGGGCAGAGTTCAACACATAAATTACACCCGGTACAATCTTCCGCTGACACCTGCAGCGTATAAGCTTCTTTGTCTTTGAAAAATTCTTTTCCAACAGGATCCACATGTTTGAACGTGGAGGGCGCTGAAGGCAGCAGTTCTTTATCGTACACTTTGCAGCGGATGGCGGCATGCGGACAAATGAGAAAACATTTTCCGCACTGTGAACAAAGTTTTTCATCCCACACCGGTATGCGATCGGCGATGTTCCGTTTTTCCCATTGCGTGGTAGCCACCGGATACGTTCCGTCAACAGGAAATGCACTCACCGGCAATTCATCTCCTTCAAAAGAAATGATCTTCGACAACACATCTTTTACAAAGATCGGTGCCCGGTCAGGAACGGCTTTTTCACTTTCAATGTTCCCGATGGGGAGGGAAGAACAATCAATCTCATGAAGGTGAGCAATCGCCTGGTCAACGGCTTCGAAATTTTTCAGCACCACTTTTTCTCCTTTGGCGGAATACGATTTCCTGATGGCATCTTTGATTTTCTGAATCGCTTCTTCTTTTTCAAGAATTCCTGAGATGGCAAAGAAACAGGTTTGTAAAATCGTGTTGATGCGGGAACCCATTCCTGTTTCACGTGCCACCTTCGAAGCGTTGACGACAAAGAATTTTAGTTTCTTCGCCTTGATTTCTTCCTGTATTTTTTTCGGAAGCATGCTCCACACATCAGCCGTAGGATACGGTGAATTGAGGAGGAAAGTAGCTCCCGGTTCGGCATCTTTCAACAGATCGTATTTCGTGAGGTAATTGAAGTGATGGCAGGCGATGAAGCTTGCCGAGTGTACAAGGTACGTTGAGCGGATTGGCTTTTTCCCGAAGCGGAGATGCGATACGGTAAGCGATCCGGATTTTTTTGAATCGTAAACAAAGTAACCCTGCACAAAATTGTCGGTGGTTTCGCCGATGATTTTGATGGAATTTTTATTCGCGCTTACCGTACCATCAGCTCCCAGTCCAAAAAAGAGTCCGCGGAACAGGTGCTGTTTTTCAAGCGAGAATTTTTTATCATAGACGAGGCTGGTATTCGTCACATCATCTTCAATACCGATGGTGAAATGATTTTTCGGATGAGGCTGATTCAACTCTTCAAAAATCGATTTTACCATGGCGGGAGTAAATTCTTTCGAAGCAAGTCCGTAACGTCCGCCAATGATGACGGGTCTTGGACCTTTCCATTCTTCCGAGATGGCATTCACCACATCCATGTAAAGCGGTTCGCCGATGCTTCCGGGTTCTTTGCAACGATCGAGGACGGCAATTTTGGTAACGGAAGCCGGAATTGATTGGATGAATTCTTTTACATCCAGCGGACGGAACATGCGGACATACAGGCAGCCTGTTTTTTCTCCATTGGCATTCAGGTATTCCGAGGTTTCATTCACCGCACCCACTCCTGATCCCATGATGATGATGATCCGGTCAGGGTTGGCATGGCCTGAATATTCGTACAACGAATAATTTCTTCCGGTGAGCTCACCGAATTTTTTCATCATCGAAGTGATGATGCCCGGAACTTCCCGGTAGAATTTATTTCCGGCCTCGCGGCTCTGGAAAAACACATCGGGATTTTGTGCTGTGCCGCGAATGAATGGATGTTCCGGTGACATGGCACGCCGGCGATGAGCAAGGATGTCGTCTTCATCCATCATCTTAAGAATGACATCATCCGGGATCACATTTACTTTCATCAGTTCATGCGATGTCCGGAATCCATCGAACACATTGAGGAAAGGAATTCTTGATTTCAACGTGGCGGCCTGTGCGATGAGAGCCATGTCCATGGCTTCCTGTGCGTTTTGTCCGAATAACATCGCCCATCCTGTTTGCCGCACGGCCATCACATCGGAATGATCGCCAAAAATAGAAAGTGCGTGAGTGGCCAGTGTTCGTGCGGCAATTTGAAAGACAACGGGCGTGAGTTCGCCCGCAATTTTGTACATGTTCGGAATCATCAGCAGCAGTCCCTGTGAGCAGGTGAAAGTGGAAGACAACGCGCCTCCCTGCAACGATCCGTGAATGGCTCCTGCAGCTCCGCCTTCGCTCTGCATTTCGATGACTCTCGGAACGTTGCCAAAAATATTTTTCTTCCCGGCTGCTGACCATTCATCGCAATATTCTCCCATGGCTGATGATGGAGTGATCGGGTAGATCGCACACACTTCGTTCGTCTTATAGGCGATGTAAGCAGCAGCTTCATTGCCATCCATGATCGACGTTTTGAATTCCGTCTTTTTCAAGTCTTCCTGTTTCCTTTTTTTCTCTTCGGTGATTTCCATAAAATATTTTTTTTCGATTGATTACAATTTTTATTTTTTTAATTCTTCAAAACTCTGCTCAAGAAATACGCGGATCATTTCTCTCCGGTAACTTCGAGAATAGAAATCATTGTCGACCACTCTTGATTTTTTCATGGCCATTTTGATGTATTCTTCGGAACTGCCGTTCAGGATTCCCTCGATGACAACAGGTTTCGGATCCACTCCGCCGAGAACGATTTTGATTTTTCCGGATTCATTTACCGTGACCGCTGTGGTGAGTGAGGTGAAATCAACAGCTTCCCGCGGTCGCAGTTTTTTGAAGATGGTTCTGCAGGGCTGATGGAGCGGTAAAATAATGTGGCGGATAATGGAAGTTCCCGGAAGGTTACGGGGTGCGATTCCATCACCGGTGTAAATGTTTTCAAGAGAAAAGATTTTTGTTCCATCCCGGTCAATGGTTTCCAAAAGCGCATTTACGCTGATGAGGACAGGAGCGGTATCGGAAACAAATTTTGAAAAACAGGCTTTTGTTCCTCCTGTTGCAATGCAGACATCACCTTCGCATTTCAGGCAATAGCCTACTGATTCTCTCCACCAATCGCTTTGGTTGAAAAAGGAACACCTGTTTTCACAAAGAAGGTTTCCCCCGATGGTGGCGGTTTTTCTCAGCATCGGCGAAGCGACACTATGAGCCGCTTCAATCAATGCAGGAAAATTCTTTTGAATGATTTCATTTTTTTTCAAATCATCCAGGCGAACGAGGGATCCGATCTTTAAAGCATTTCCTTCAACAGAAATCTCCTTCAGTTCATCCAGTCCGCTGATGTCAATCAAACAATTGGTCTCGTCCGTTCCCTGGAATTTATTGACCATCACATCCGTTCCTCCTGCGATGTAACGGAAACTGTGATGATGATCATGTGCAACATGAATTGCTTCATCGATGGTTTGTGGCCGGATGTATTTTTTTTCTGTAATCATGAGGAGGCCGGTACTTCTTTTATTGTTTTTTCTTTTTGCCTGATCAATTCAAGAATGTGTTCCGGTTTGATCGGCAATTTAGTGATCCGCACACCAACAGCATCATAGATGGCATTGGCGATGGCCGGAATCACGGGATGCAAAGCTCCTTCACCACATTCTTTCGCTCCGAACGGACCTTCCGGATCCATCGTTTCGATGATGTTGGTGTGAATGTCGGGAGTATCCAGGGATGTTGGAATTTTATAATCCAGGAAATTGTTGTTCACCAGGAGTCCTTTGTAATATTTCATTTCTTCACTCAACGCCTGACCGATACCCATGTGCCAGGAACCTTCCAGTTGTCCCTCTACAGCCAATGGATTCAATGCTTTTCCGCAATCATGTGCTCCCCAGACATTGAGAATTTTTACATGACCTGTTTTCGGATTTACATTCACTTCAGCCACACAGGATCCGAATGAATAAGAAGGACTCAGTCCTGCACCGGCTCCCTTGAAATCTCCGCCGAGTTTAGGAGAAATGTATTTCCCGCTTACACTAACGGCTCCGCGTTTGGCAGTGAGGATGTCGATGGCTTCATTCCAGTTCAGATCAACGGTCTTGTTGTTGCTGAAAATTTTTTCATTGGAAAAATTCAACTCTTCAACAGCAATTTCTTTTTTCATGGAAATGGCCTGCGCAATTTCATTCTTCAGGTTTTCAGCAGCATCTTTGGCTGCGTTGCCGGCCATAAAAGTAACGCGGCTTGAATAACTTCCAAGGTCAACAGGAGTAAGCAAGGTATCTGCTGCGAGAACGAATATTTTATCCATGCTGATGCCAAGCACTTCGGCAACAATGATGGCAAGCATCGTATCGCTTCCCTGGCCGATGTCGTTGGCTCCTGAAGTGATCAGAACCCTTCCGTCGAAATCAACTTTCAGGTGAACGGTAGATTGCGGCAGTTCATTCCAGATGATTGGCAATGCACTTCCGCTGATAAAAAATCCGCAGCCCACACCGAAGCCATGTCCGTGCTCCATTTTTCCGTGTTTGTTTTTCCATCCTGATTGTTCGGCGACTTTCTGAATGGACTCGCGGCTTCCATTCGAAGTGATGCGGTATTGCCCGACGGTGAGTGAATGTGAATCAAGAAAATTTTTCATTCTCAGTTCAACAGGATCCATGTTGATTTTATGTGCGATGTCATCAATGAGGCTTTCAACGGCAAAACGGGAGTTCACTGCACCGTGTCCGCGCATGGCGCCGCACTGTGGCTTGTTGGTATAAACCCGGAAGGTGCGGAAACCAAAATTATTGAGTTTGTAAGGAGCCTGTAACAAGACGCCATTGTAGTAAGATGTTACGACGCCGAAACTTCCGTATGCGCCTCCGTCGATGATGATGTCTGCGTCCAGTACTTTCAGCAAACCGTTTTTATCAGCACCAAGTTGTATCGTCATGCGCGAAGGATGACGTCCATGATTGTTCAGGAAAACTTCTTCTCTGGTGAGGCAAACACGCACCGGCTTCCCGGTTTTGCGTGCCATGTGTGCAACGATGATTTCATGTGGAAACGGATCGCTCTTGCCTCCAAAACCACCGCCGACATGAGGTTTGATCACGCGGACACGGCTGAGCGGAACTTCCATGGTTTTGGCAAGAGCACGGTGAAGATAATGTGTCACTTGCGTAGCGGAAATAACAGTGAGGCCGTTCTCATCCCAATAAGCAGTAGTTGCATGAGGTTCGGTGAAAGCATGTGTGACGCCTTCCATTTCGAATGTCATGTTGCTCACCACTTCCGCATCTTTCAATCCCTGTTGTTGATCTCCGAAACGCAGTTCAGCTTTCTTGTGAATGTTGTTGTTGAATTTTGATTCGCGGTTCGGATCGGAATGTATTTTCTCATGTTCACCGACATCGTTCATCGAATCATCGATGGTCAGGAATTCTTTGATCGGCTGGTAAGTGACTTTTACCAGTTTGCAGGCCTGTTGTGCGATGGCTTCCGTATCGGCTGCGACAGCAGCAACGATTTCACCGGCGTACCGTGTTTTATCAATGGCCATTGCCGTTTCATCCTGTGAAAGCGGAAGCACTCCGAACTTAACCGGCAGTTCTTTTCCTGTGGCAATGTAACGGACTCCCGGAAGTTTCATCGCCTCATCGGTGCTGATGTCAACAATTTTTGCATGAGGGAAAAGGCTTCTCACAAATTTTACATGGAGAGCATCTTTGATTTTATAATCATCAGCATAATCGGCAATTCCCCTGGCTTTCTTTGATGCTTCAATGGCAGGTCTTCCGATTCCGACGGTTTTTTCAGTCGTGCTATTTTTTTCTTTTTTCTGAGGAAGAATTTTTCCGTTTTTCTCAGCGGCATATTCTGCAACGGCTGCGATGATTTTTTTATATCCTGTGCAGCGGCATACATTTCCTGACAGAGCATCTTTGATTTCTGAAATGGAAGGATCCGGATTTTTATTGACAAAGTCGAGAGCCGTCATCACCATTCCGGGAGTACAGAAGCCGCATTGAATGGCTCCTTTCTCCACAAATTTTTCCTGCAGCAGATGCAATTCTCCCTGGTGATCGATTCCTTCAATGGTAGTAATGTTCGCATTCTCGAACCGGAGAGCAGGCGTGATGCAGCTCAACACCGGTTCGTTGTTTACCAAAACGGTACAAGCTCCGCAACTTCCCTGTGAACAACCGATTTTTGTTCCGGTGAGCCCGATTTTTTCCCGGATCACTTCAGAAAGCATCTCATGCTCAGTCACAGGAACTGAATGAGATTTGCCGTTTACTGTCAGATTTAAAATTCTCATTGGATCTTTTCTGTCTTGATAATTTTCACCGGACAATTTTGGGCTGCAATGCGTATGGATTGGTATTCATCATCCCCGGCAGTCGTCATGTATATCCCGTTTTTTTCTGTTCCGCCAACCAGCGTACTTTTTCCATCTTTTCTCGACATGCGCCAGCGGCCCGGATCAGCTTCCACACATGCATTGCAGCCAATGCATTTATCCCTGTAGTGAACAACTTTCACCATTATGCATTCACTACTTTATATAATTTATCCGAAGCACGGATTTTACTTTTTACCGGCATCGAAATGAGATCTCCCTTTTTCACTTTTTCTTTCTTCCTGTCGTTCACGCGAATTTCCTCAACCGTATCATAGATCAATCCCGTGGTGGGGCCGCTGATTAAAATATCATCTCCGACTTCAAGCGATTGTGATTCCATCTGGAATTCACCGACACCCAATTGATCGTAATATTTCACACCTTTCCCAACGTATATTTTTTTCTTCGTGGCTTTGGATCCGTATTCATCATTCCATTCTCCCATTTTTTTTCCGAGGTAATACCCATCCCAGAACCCGCGGTTGAAAACAGTTTCAAGGCGTTTTTTCCAATTCGCAACCTTTTCTTTTGTAAACGTTCCTTCTCTTACCGAATCAATCGCTTCACGGTAGCAGGATGTGGTGGTGAAAACATAGTCTTCATTTCTTCCCCGTCCTTCAATTTTCAATACGGAAACACCTGAACGGATGACCTGGTCAAGGAAACCAATCGTGCACAGATCTTTAGCCGACATGATGTATTCATTGTCGATTTCGAATTCAATCCCGTCTTCCTTATCGGTAACAATATAATTTCTCCTGCAGTTCTGAACGCAGGCTCCGCGGTTGGCAGAGGCAAAATGCGAGTGAAGGCTCAGGTAACATTTCCCCGATACGGCCATGCACAAAGCTCCGTGAGCAAAAATTTCGACCGCTACCAGTTTCCCTGATGGTCCCTTTATTTTTCTTCGTTTGATTTCAGCGGTAATTTTTCCGACCTGCTCAAGAGTGAGTTCCCTTGCCATCACCATCACATCGGCATATTGCGAATAGAATTCCACCGATTCGATGTTGGTGATGTTTGCCTGCGTGGAAATATGAACCGGGATGCCGGCTTTCTTCGCATAATTCATCACGGCATGATCGGATGCAATGATGGCGTCGATGTTATTTTTTTTTGCTTCATCCACGATCGATCGCATGAGTGAAAGATCATGATCGTACAAAATAGTGTTCAGCGTAATGTACGTACGGATGTTATTTTTTTTTGCCGTAGCAGATAGTTGCTGCAGGTCTTCGAGCGTAAAATTGATACTCGACCTGGCACGCATGTTCAATTGCTCGATGCCAAAATAAACGGCATGGCATCCGCCCTGGATGGCAGCTGCCAACGATTCCCATGATCCGCAGGGAGCAAGCAATTCGATGTGGTTGCCGGGTTGAACCATCACAGGTTTAGTGATTTTTATTTTTTTAAATGACCAATCAAAATTCGGATTAAAAAATAGCTCCGACTATGATATTGATCATGCTATAGTGAGGCTCCAATGCTCTTCCCGCCATCCACATAAATGGTCTGGCCTGTAATAAATTGCGTGTGTTCGGAAATGAGAAATGCTACGGTGTTGGCCACATCTTCCGGCAGTCCCATTGTTTTTGTCGGTTGGGCTTCAATTAATTTCTGGAGAACCTCGGGTTTTAATTTTTGTGTCATGGGAGTATCAATCAATCCCGGCGCAACAGCATTTACACAAACATTGTATTTTCCGAGTTCAAGAGCGAGCACACGCGTGAGTGCAACAACACCGGCTTTTGAAGCGGAGTAATTGCTTTGTCCTTTGTTCCCAAGCCAGGCACGGGAGGCAATGTTGACAATCCTTCCGCTGTTTTGTTCTTTCATAACGCGGGCAACTTCCCTGCACATCAGCCAGGTTCCTTTCAGGTTCACACCAATGACGGCGTCAAATTCATCCACACTCATATTCCAGATCATGTTGTCGCGGATAATCCCGGCATTGTTCACCAGTGCATCGATGCGTCCGAATCTCGACAGGCAATCAGCAAACAACGATTGCACTTCTTTCTCATTGCAAATGTTGATGGAAGAGAAGTGAACCTTGTCTTTTCCGAATACGTTCTCTAACAGGATTCCGTTTTCAGCGTCAATATCGATGGCGACAACGAATGTGTTTTCGGTGACAAGCCGTTGCACAATGGCTTTGCCGATTCCTTTAGCTGCACCGGTAACGATGCAAATCCTCTTTTGTATCATGATGAGAATGATTATTTAATTTTGGAAAGTATGTTTCATACTCTTCCGGGGTATTTACATCAGCCATTACTTTTCCATCTTCAACCGGTAGTCTGCAACGTGAATGATTTTCAAGGATCTGCCGGAGGCTTTGATCAAATGACGGAAGAGACAGAATTTGCTGAGCGACTGTTGATGAAACCAGGATGGGATGGCCACCGTGACCGTTGGTGACCGGCGTGATGTAGTCAGCTTTCATCCTCGATTCATGCAACTGATGAATCAACGGTGCTGTTACGAACGGGTTGTCGATGTTCTGAACATAAAAATAGTCAGATCCCGGAAAACATTTCAGTCCGAGGTAAAGCGAATAAAGCCGGCCCCGTTGCTGAGAATAATTTTTGACCACCACTGTTTCATCCATGCCATCGATGATGGCTGTGTTGATATCGGGATTGATCACCACTGCGATCTTCTTTACCCAGGCTTCCCGGTACACTTTAATAATATGCTGAAGAAAATTTTCTCCGGATGAAAAAGGAAGTAACGCTTTATGAGTACCCATCCTGGTCGATAACCCGGCGGAGAGAATAATGCAAGCGGTTTTCTCATCGACCATATCAATTTCTTTAGATCGTCAAAGATTCACGTTTATGCCCTTTGCTGTTGGGCAAACATGTGCAAAAGAATATGAAAAGATTGGTTTTCAGCATGACGTCTCTCATGGCCAATTGTACGAAAAAATACTTTATGCTTTGATAAGTGTCATTTCATAATTTACTAAAAGTTAGGAAGATTGCATAGCGGTATTTTTTCAGATTAGCCAATTGAAAGAAAACGAAAGAAATAAGGGTAAAAATTATCTTCCATGAATTCACCTGAACAACAACTTGAGAAATTACTTGACGAATGCAAGACACTTGCCTTCGATTTGAATTTTACATACGCAAAGGATTGGAAAAAGCAATCCAAAAACCGGTTGCTTGTCGGGTATCTCCCGATTTATGTTCCGCGTGAAATTATTCATGCTGCCAATGCATTGCCTGTTGGCATCATGGGAGTTGGTGACAGGAAACAAATTATCAAAGGCGATGCCTATTACCAGTCATACATCTGCCACCTGCCGAGAGGGATCATAGAAATGGCTCTCGATCACAACCTGGAAAACTTCGACGGATTTCTTTTTCCTGCAATCTGTGATTGTGTAAGGAATCTTTCAGGGATGTTCAAGATTGTTAAAAAAGGGAAGTTCACCCGCTATTTTGATTATCCTCAGAATTTTGATGCGCTGATCGGTGGTGTTTTTTACCGCGAGTTGCTCGAGACCGTTATCCACGACATGTATCTTCTGAACGGAGTAAAAATTACCATCGAAAATCTCAATCACTCCATCAAACTTTACAACATCAACCGCCGGCTGATTGAAAAGATATACGATATCCGCCAGGAATTTCCATGGCGTCTTTCGGCCGTGGATGTATATCATATCATTCGTGCAGGCCTGGTGATCACGGTTGAAAAACACAATGAGATTTTGGAAGAAGTGGTTTCGCTGATTGAAAAAGATTCCGGAGAACCCCTGGATAATATCCGTGTGGTAGTATCAGGATCGTTCTGTGAACAGCCGCCGGTTGGCCTGATCAAATCCATCGAAATGGCCGGATGCTATATCGTGGATGATGATTTCATGCTCGGATCAAGATGGATACAAGGTGATATCAACGCAGCCACCAATAACCCGGTCAACGAAATCGTAAAATCATTCCTCGAACAGAGCGCTCCTTCTTCTGCAATTTATGATGTCGCCAATCCGAAAGGAAAACGGCTGGTCGACCTGGTGAAAAAAAGAAAAGCGGACGGTGTGATCTTCTGCGCAGCAAGTTTCTGTGATCCGGCTTTGCTCGATCGCCCTGACTTGCAGAAGTCCTGCGACGAAGCAGGAGTGAATCACATCAATTTCCAGTTCCATGAAAACACCGGGCAGTTCAAGGTGATCAAAGAGCAGGCAGGAACATTTTCTGACTCCATCAAACTCTGGGTATAAAAAGTTAAACAAATTGTCTGTCAACTAAACCAAATCAAATCACCATGAGCAATCCGCAGGAAGCCATCAAGGAAAAAAGTATGATCATTCAGAAAGAGATGCTTGGAAATCTTTTTACTGAATTGAGCACGGCAAAAGAGAACGGAAAAAAAGTAGTCTACACTTTTGTTCCGGGAAACCTCACCGAACTGATTCTCGCTCTCGACATGTTGCCGGTGTACCCGGAAATCAATGCCCTTCAGTCGGGCATGAGAAAAAAATCCGGTTCGTATATTAAAGATGCCGAGAAGATTGGTTTCAGTGAAGACGTTTGCACGTATGTGAAATGCGATATTGGAATGATGCTCAACGGCAACATCGGTCCCACCGGCGAAAAACTTCCTGATCCCGACATGCTGCTGTTAAGTTACACCGGCTGCTTCACGTTCCTGAAATGGTTTGAAAACCTTGAACGACTCTTCCCGGGAGTTGAAATTGCCATGCTTCACACGCCTTACCAGGAAGACGGAAGGATTACCGACGACCAGGTGAACTACATGGTGAAGCAATTGAAAGAAGAAGTGATTCCGAAAATGGAAAAAGTAGCCGGAAAAAAAATGGACTACAACCGTCTTTCAAAGATGCTGGCGAATTCAGCGAAGTCGGAAGATTTATGGGTGAAGGTCCTGGAGTCGGCAAAGAATGTCCCATCGCCGATTGATTCCTACTTCGCAGGTGTGTATTACATGGGGCCGTTGAACACGGCTTTTCGCGGAACCGATATGGCACTTCAGTATTACCAGGAATTGTTCAATGAAGTGGACGACCGTTTGAAAAAAGGTTTGCTCCCGATCAATCCCGAAGGTGAAATGAAAAAGGAAAGGTACCGGCTGGTCGTTGAAGGTCCGCCTAACTGGACCAACTTCCGCGAGTTCTGGAAAATATTTTATGACATGGGAGCGGTGATTGTTGCATCCACTTACACCAAAGTGGGCGGTGTGTACGACCGTGGATTCCGTCATGAACCTGAGAAACCCCTGGAGAGCTTGTCAAAATACTGCATGGGTTGTTATACGAATCTCAATCTGGAACAGCGTGTTGATTTGATTGAACATTATATCAAAGAATACAAAGCCGACGGGTTTCTCATCAACTCCATCAAGAGTTGCAATTCATTTTCCGCAGGGCAATTGCTGATGATGCGCGAGATTGAGCAACGATGCGGTGTTCCGGTGGGCTTCATCGAAAGTGACCTGGTGGATCCGCGTTATTTTTCTTATGCCAACATCAAGAACCGTCTTGAGTCCTATTTCCAGATGCTGGAACAAAGAAAGATCATCATGTCACAGGAGGCGACCGTCTGAGTTTATAAATGAAAGCAACACCATTAACTGATAACTGATCCATGAGCAAATATTATCTCGGAGTTGACCTTGGCTCCACCACATCAAAGGCTGTCATCATCAATGAACAGGATGAAATCATCGGGCGCGGAATCACCAACACCCGCGCTAACTATGCTGTTGCTGCTGATATTGCACGCGACGAAGCCATTTACAATGCGCGTTTTTCCGTGCTGAAGAAAAAGCTGGAAGCTGAAATGAAAGCGAAACCGGAGTACCATAAATACATTACCGATCTCGAAAGTGTTTTTCAATATGAGCAGTTCAAAGTACGGCTGGATAAACTGGGTGAAGAACTTCTGAAAACCTGCTATACATTTTTCAAGGAAGAAAAAAGAAGAGAAGAAATTCTGAATCACCTGCGGAATATCCGGAAAGCTTTTAAGCCGAAAATAAAACACGAATACCTTTTTAAAAACCTTGGAGCGAAAAACCAGTTTTTCCGTGACATCGTTTCGGAACGGTACAACGAAGAAGTAAACAAACTCGACCTGTCGTTGTTTGAGCCGCTGATGACCGTATGGGACAAGAGTATCAGTCCAGCCGAAAATGAGCGTGTGCAATTTGATTTCGAAGAGCTCATTCATAAAGCCATGGATGAGTTGAAAGACAAATACAAAAATCTTCCTGATACTGCCGCTGAAGATACCAGCGTAAATTTTGATGCAGAGATCAACCTGCTGAAAGGAAAATTCGATCACGTTTCGGAATCGCTGCGTGAGCACATCGATGAGATCGCTGCGATTGAATTCAATATTGAAAACATGACAGGAACCGGCTACGGAAGAGCTCTTCTGCCGTTTCCGCAGGAGTGCATCCGTTCAGAAATTTTGTGTCATGCATTTGGTGCTCATGCCGTTTTTCCGGAAACAAGAACCGTACTCGACATCGGCGGGCAGGATACGAAGGCGATACAGGTTGACAAGTACGGACTCGTTACCAGTTTCCAGATGAACGATCGTTGTGCTGCCGGCTGCGGACGTTACCTCGGTTACATTGCCGATGAGATGAGTATTTCATTGAATGAACTGGGACCAATGGCGATGCAGGCGGAGAAGGAAGTAACCATCTGTTCCACCTGTACCGTGTTTGCCGGCGCTGAGTTAAGGGAACTCACCAATCTTGGTGAGAAGCGTGCCGACATTCTTGGAGGTTTGCACAAAGCGATTATCATGCGTGCCATGTCATTGATCGCGCGTTCGGGAGGAGTATTCAATGAATTTACTTTTACCGGCGGAGTAGCCCGTAACCAAGCCGTCATCAAGTACCTCACCCAACTGGTGAAAGAAAATTACGGAGACAACATCCGGATTAACATTCACACCGATTCCATTTTTATGGGAGCGCTCGGAGGTGCCATGTTTGCCAGGAGAAATATCCTTACCAATCTTCCTGACGAAAAAAAATCAAAAGAAATTACCATAGAATAATCTAACAACAAGTCAATGGACAAACCTGTTTATACAATCGGAATTGATGTTGGAAGTAATTTCATCAAACTCATCCTGATGAAATATTCCGATCATCCTGAAATCATCGACAAACACACTGAAAAAATCCGCAAGCGCGATCCGTCGGCGGTGGCAGACGAAATCGTGAATGCCATACTCGAAAAAAACGGGTTAAAATACGAGGACATTGCTTACCTCGCTTCCACCGGTGAAGGCGATTTGGTAAAAAGAAAGCGCGGTCATTTTTACGGGATGACGACTCACGCAAAAGGCGCCAATTTCTTTTTCCCTGATGCGAGAACAGTGGTTGATCTTGGAGCACTTTATGTGCGTGCCATCCGCATCAACGAAGGCGCGCGCGTGGAAGATTACAAGATGACGGGCCAGTGTGCATCAGGCTCCGGGCAGTTCCTTGAAAATATTTCGCGTTACCTCGGCTTGTCAATCGAAGAAGTCGGCGAGGTTTCCATGCAGGCAACACAACCGGAAGTTTCATCCGGCATTTGCGCCGTACTTGCCGAAACAGATGTGATCAACATGGTGTCGCGCGGAATAACGACTCCTGACATCATCAAAGGAATTCATATTTCTATTGCTTCCCGGATCATCAAATTACTGAGCTCATTAAAAGCAGAGTCACCGATCGTATTAACCGGCGGAATGGCGTTGAACAAAGGAATGATCCAGGCGATTGACGAGCAACTGAAAGAAGGGAATAAAAAATTCATTGTCAAGGCTCATCCTGATTCCATCTATGCAGGAGCCATCGGCGCTGCTTTGTGGGGAGGATACCGTCATCTTAAGTTGAAAGAAAAACAGGCAGAGGCAGTTTAAAAAAACCAGGATGGAAGCGATTTTAAAAAACGAAATAAAAAAAAACGTCTCGGGAAAATCAGTTCACGAACTGGATTCACTTTTCAAACCCAAAGCGATTGCCATCATCGGCGCTTCTTCCAAAGAGCTTTCCATTGGAAATGTGATCCTGAAAAATCTTGTTCATTATGGATACACCGGGAAAATTTATCCCATCAATCCGAAAGAACCGGAAGTGAGAGGCATCAAAGCATACCCGACCATTTTTGATGTGCCGGGAGACATTGACCTCGCGCACGTCATCATCCCGGGAAAATTTGTTCCGCAGATCATTGAAGATTGCGGGAAGAGAGGAATCAAATCAGTCATCATCAACTCGGCGGGATTCAGTGAGATGGGAGAAGAAGGAATGGCGCTTCAAACAGCCTTTCTTACCAATGCAAAAAAATACGGAGTCCGGATTTTCGGCCCCAATTGCCAGGGCATCATCAACGCCGATCCACAATACAAAGCCTACTGCGATTTCACGTTTACATTTCCGAAACCCGGCAGCATTTCCATTGTTGCCTTGAGCGGCGGCGTCGGTGCCTTCATCATGCAGAGTTTGTTTGATCTGGAGATCGGGATGCGCATGTATGCATCCAACGGAAACGCCTGCGATGTTTCCATTTCGGAAGTGGTGAATTATTATGGTGAAGACGAAGGAACCAAAGCCGTTATTTTATATACGGAAGGTTTTCACAACCCGAAAGAGTTCATGGATGTGGCACAAATTGTTTCAAAGAAGAAACCGATTCTCGCCATGAAAGCCGGCCGCACGGAAGAAGGCGCGAAAGCCGCCGCCTCTCACACAGGCTCACTGGCAGGAGTGGACATCGCTACCGAATTGATTTTTGAAAAAACAGGAATACTTACTTTCAATAATGAAGAAGAAATGTGCCAGGCAGCCATGGCTTTTTCTACACAACCGATTCCGAAAGGAAACCGTGTCGGCATCATCACCAACACAGGTGGCCCTGCCGTGATTGCCACCGATGAACTGGTGAGTGCAGGACTGCAGCTTCCCGCCTTATCAGAAAAAGCAAAAAATATTCTGAAAGAAACCATGCTTCCTGAAGCCACCATCGGAAACCCGATTGATGTGGTGGCAACGGGCGGAGGAAAACATTTCCGCAGTGCACTGGATGTACTGATGGATGAAGAAACGATTGATTCCGTTTACATCAATTTTGTCACGGCACCGTTTACGGATACCGATGATGTTGCCAGGAATATTGTGGAAGTGAATAAACAGAATCGTAAGCCGATCGTCTGCAACTTTATGACGAACATGAGCCTTGAACGTTTCCAGGTGACAGCAAAAATTTTAAAAGACGGCGGAGTTCCTTGTTATAGTTTCCCGACTACTGCTGCAAAGGCGCTTGGCGCATTGTATCAATACCACCAGGTACAGTCAAGGAATATCGGTGAAGCAAAAAATTTCAGTGATACAAACAAAGCCGGTGCTGAGAAGATTTTAGAGCAGGCGAAAAATGAAAACAGAGAATTTCTTTCTTCTGCCGCTACGTATCAATTGCTTTCTCATTATAACATTCCTGTTGCCGACTGGCGCATAGCTGCTGATGCAAATAGTGCAATTCAAGCTGCCGAAGAAATCGGGTTTCCTGTTGTCATCAAAGCAGATGCAGAATCATTGGTTCATAAGAGCGACATGGGTGGTGTAGCCGTCAATTTAAAAAATGCCGATGAAATTCACGCGACTGTTGAGAGGATGAAAAAATCTTTTGATTCAAAGGATTTGAAATTCTTTGTTCAGAAATTTTTACCGGGAGGAAGAGAGTTAATAGCCGGTGTGAGTGCGAAAAAAGATCTCGGCCATCTCATCATGTTCGGCATCGGCGGAATTTATGTTGAGGTGCTGAAAGATGTGGTCTTCAAAATTTCTCCCGTCACCGAAGTGGAGGCAAAAGAAATGCTTTCGTCCATCAAGACTTCAAAATTACTGGATGGTGTGAGAGGAGAAAAAGGAATTCACAAACATAGCGTGATTGAAATTATTCAACGCCTATCGCAACTGGTTACTGATTTTCCGGAGATACAGGAAATGGATTTGAACCCCATCATGGCGTTTGAGAATAAAGCATTAGTTGTTGACGCGAGAATAAGAATTTAAATAAAACAGATGTGAGGATTGAGATAAGAGGCATGAAGCAAAAATAGTTTTATCCATCTCCAATCTAAATCTTCAGATCCCAGATCTGGAAACATGTATAAAATACAATCTGCAAAAATCCTGAAGGAAGTAATGGGAAATTATTTTCTGGGAATGAAAGACACCGGTAAAAAATATGCGTGGTGTACAAGCGTAGGTCCCGCCGAGTTGCTGCGCTCATTTGGTTTTGAAGTCCACTTCCCTGAAAACCACGGAGCGTTATTGGGAGCCACACGAACCTCCGGCGATTTTATTCCCGAGAGCGCAAGCCTGGGATATAACAACGACATCTGTTCATACCTGACTTCAGACATCGGTTCCTATTTAAAAAAGAAAACTCCATTGCAGGAACATTATGGTTTGAATGGCCCGCCTAAACCGGACATCATCGTTTACAATACCAATCAATGCCGCGAAGTGCAGGATTGGTTCATGTATTTTGCAAAAGAAATGAATTGTCCGGTTGTCGGCATCACACCTCCAAGGCATGTGGATGAAGTCACCGATGCGCACATCAACGATGTGAGCGCGCAGTTCAAAGCGATGATTCCTGCCTGTGAAAAGGCAAGCGGAAAAAAATTCGACATTGATAAATTCAGGGAAACGCTGCGGCTGAGCAAGGAAGCAACCGACCTGTGGAAGAAGGTTTTGTGGACGGCCACCGCTTCTCCTTCACCAATCAGTTTTTTTGATGCGACCATTCACATGGGGCCGATCGTGGTTTTGCGCGGAACGCAGACAGCCAAAGATTATTACTCAACGCTGTTAAAGGAACTGAAAGAAAATGTTTCCAAAAAAGTCGGGTTTCTTGAAGACGAGCGTTTCCGGATTTACTGGGACGGAATGCCGATCTGGGGAAAGTTAAGGCCGATGTCGGAATTGTTTATCCAGAACAAAGCTGCTGTGGTTGCTTCTACCTATTGCAACAGCTGGGTGTTTGATGCATTCGATGAAGAACATCCGTTCGAGACATCTGCAAAAGCATACACCGAAATTTTCATCAACAGAAGTGAAGAGGCGAAGGAAAAAATATTAGCCGGCCTGGTCGAAGATTTCCGGATCGACGGAATGATTTTTCATGATGCAAAGACCTGCGCCAATAATTCCAACTCCCGTTTTGGAATGCCGCAGCGAATTACTGAAAAACTTGGCATCCCGACTTTGGTGGTGGAAGGTGATTTGTGTGATTTGCGTTTTTACTCCGAAGGACAAACCACCACAAAAATTGAAACATTCATTGAACAGATAGAAAGCCTGCCTGCCGGACAGGCAAGTACAAAAGTGCTTAGCTGATTGATTGGTGAAATAAAAAAAACAAAATCATGAGCGGGAAAAATTCTTTTGAAAACCGGATCTATAAACTTTCCACTGGAGAGAAAGTAAGTTCCGCTGACCTCGAAAAGCTGATTGAAGGGAAATGCCACTATGTTCAATACGTCGCTATCGGGAAAGATGAAAAGGGTGATTCAGTCGCGTTGATTTTTCCGAATAAAAATTTACTGAACAATCCCGATTACCAGCTAAGCCCGGAAGAAGGATGTTTTTGTCCGCGCAGCCTCGATGAACTCGGCAGATGCCTGACCGGTTGTTTGAAACTGGTGAATCAACAGATTGATAATGATTCATCGAAAGTGAAATCAGCGGCCATCATCAACACGAATTTTCCTGCCGGGGACGAAACATCGATTACTTCCCAACACGTTTTTGATAAATACAAAGCACTGCTTCACGAGGCACATGGAGAAAATGTTCCGGCTGATGAAGAAATTTATTTTATAAAAAATGCACAATGAAAAACGCCATGGATTCAGCGAAAATAAAAATCGGTGTGGTGGGCTTAGGCCCCGTGGGGATGATCTTAGCGGTTAAACTGAAAGAAGCCGGTTGTGACGTAGCCTTGTGCGATAAGGATGAATTCAAACTGAAAAAAATCCGCGAAGAAGGAATTGTCCTGGAGAATATCATTGAATCAAAAACGGTTTTTGACAAGGTGTACGATTCTCCCAGGGACATGCGCCACCTCGACCTGGACTATCTTGTTTTTTCACTGAAGACTTACCAGACATTGGGTGCAGCCAAAGAAGCTGAAATACTGAACTCCGATAAAATCACACTGGTGTCAGCGCAAAACGGAATTGATTCGGAGAAACTGGTCTCCTCTGTTTTTGGAGAATCCAAAACGCTTCGCATGGTCATCAACTATGCAGGAAATTTACGTTCACCGAATACGGTGAGGGTTTCTTTCGTAACTCCTCCGAACTACGTTGGTTCCATCGACGACAGCCGGACCAAACAAGCGGAACGTTTTGCAGGAATCTTAAACAGTGTCGGGTTCGCCACCGAAAGACTTGATTCGTTCGAACTGGTAAAAAGCACCTGGGAAAAAACAATTCTCAATTCATCACTCAGCGCCCTGTGCGGAGTGGGGCGGCTCACGATGATGGAAGCCATGGCCGATGCCGACACGATGGAATTGATCGAACAAATCATCAACGAAGGAATTGATGTTGCTGAAAAAGAAAAAGTCCGGTTCCCGGATGACTTCCTGAGAAAATGCATGTTGTACCTGAGGAAGGGCGGCGATCATTTTCCCTCTCTCGCCGTTGACCTCATCAACAACAGGCAAACGGAAATAGATTACTTCAACGGGAAAATTGTGGAGTACGGAAAAAAACATTACGTGAAAACATCGCTGAACCTTGCCTTCACCAACATGGTAAAAGCCATGACGAATAAAAATGTGCTGGCGAGATTTCCCGGCGTGGAAGGCGAACTCAATAAAATCATCATCAGCAAAGGGCTGGTGGATAAAAATAAACCTTCTGTTTTTTACCAGGAACAGAATTGTTTTATGGGAATTGATCTCGGTTCCGCATTCACCAAGTTCACCATCGTTGATGAAAATGGAAATCCTGTATTCAGGTACGTTTTACAGACGATGAACAAGGATCGCCACGCCATGAAAAACATTCTCAAGGCGATTCATTCGACATTTAAGATCAGCCACAGCTGCGCCACCGGTTACGGAAGAAAACATTTTACCGATACCGACATCGTGAAAACTGAAATCAACTGCGCTTCCGCCGGTGTTTCGGAATTTTTCGGCGGCGAAAAAAACATCATCGACATCGGGGGAGAAGACATTAAAATCATTCATTGCGACTACGAAAATCACGTAGCGAATTTTTACATGAATGATAAATGTGCTGCCGGAACCGGTGCTTTCCTGGAAGAAATTTCGGAACGTGCGGAAATCAATATTTCTGAAATGAGCAGTCTGGCATCGAATTCAGAATACAACAGGGAACTGAACAGTTTCTGCACCGTGTTCGCCAAAACAGAAATCATGAATTGGGTGTTCGACGGAATGCCGCGGCAGGATATTGCAAGAGGAATTTATATTTCGATTGCCAACAAAGTCGCGAAGATGAGGCTCTACCCAAACATCCCGACATTCATGATCGGTGGTGTGATCGCTCATCATCCTTACCTGAACAAAATTCTCTGTGATAAATTCAACATAGAAATAAAAACGGTTGATCAGCCGCAGTACATCGTATCGTTTGGTGCAGCGATGATAGCAAGGCTAACCTGGCTGGCGCTGCACCCGTTAGAAATCAAACAGGCCGAAACACTCACTCATTAATTATGAAATCATTCCACTCGATAGAAAAGGGAATTGCAATTATTTACGACGATCTGTATTTGGTGAATGGAGCGCGTACTCCATTCGGAAAATTTTGCGGAACACTTGCACAGGTTTCCCCGACGGATCTTGGAATTTTTTCGAGCCGTGCGGCCATCGAAAAGTCAGGCGTCAATCCAAAGGAAATTGACCAGGCCATCATTGCGAACATCGGCCAGTCGTCGGGAGATGCTTATTTTCTTCCACGTCACATTGCCTTGTTTGCAGGATTGCATGAATCGGTTCCGTCACTCATGGTGCAGCGGATCTGTGCTTCGGGATTTGAAACCATCATTGCTGCATCCGAACAGATCATGCTCGGGAAAGCCGATACTGTTTTGTGCTGCGGAACAGAAAGTATGTCGCTTTCACCCACGGTGAGCTTTGGCAACCGCATGGGTTATCCTCTTGGACGGCCTGTGTTTAAAGATATGTTGTGGGAAGCACTCGATGATACGGCTGCCGGTTACCCGATGGGTTATACGGCGGAGAATGTGGCGAAGAAACACAACATCACACGGCAGCAATGCGATGAGTTTGCGCTTCTTTCATTTCAGCGTTCGGTGGCTTCGCGCAACAGCAACATTTATAAAGATGAAATAGCTTCCGTAAATTCTGTTGTGTTTGAAGCGGAAGGACTGAAGCCAAGGAAGGTGAGGATACCGGGAGGTGTAAAGAATTTTGTTTCCGATGAACAGGTGCGTGAAACTACGCTGGAAGCACTGGCGAAACTACCAACGGTATTTTCTGATGTGGGAGTACTCACCGCCGGGAATTGCAGCGGCATCGTTGACGGTTCCGCAGCTGTTGTCGTGGCGAATAAAAACAGCATTCAGTCGAAAGGATTAAAACCGGTTGCCAAAGTAGTTGCTTCTGCAAGTTGCGGCATTGATCCCAAAGTAATGGGACTCGGCCCGGTTCCGGCAATCCGGCTTCTTCTTGAAATCACAGGATTGAAAATGGAAGACATCGGCTTGTTTGAAATCAACGAAGCTTTTTCTGCGCAAGTCATCGGCTGTGAAATTGAACTCGGATTGGATCGCGCCAAATTGAATGTGAACGGTGGCGCTATTGCCATTGGGCATCCGTTAGCAGCAACCGGAACAAGATTGTCGCTCACGATTTCAAGGGAAATGATTGCACGAAAAGTAAAATATGGAATTGCTTCTGCCTGTATTGGCGGCGGACAAGGAACGGCAGTGTTATTTGAAAATGTAAATCTTTAGTCATGTCGGATACAATTGAAAAAGTAAAATCAAATTCTTCTGCGATAAAACGGACAGAAAAAATTTATCAGTGGCAGATGATTGAACCGGATAAGGAGTTTAATCTTGTTGAACAACCCGTTCCGGAATTGAAAGAAGGAGAAGTGTTGGTGCAAATAGCCGGTTGCGGAGTTTGTCACACCGATATCAGTTTCTGGCATCATGGAGTTCAGACGAAACATGCATTGCCACTTACGCTGGGGCATGAAATCAGCGGAACGGTTGTGGACGGATCACAGGAATGGATTGGAAAGAAGGTCATCATCCCTGCCGTTCTTCCATGCGGTGAATGTGAGTTGTGTAAAAAAGGAAGAAGCAACATTTGCAGAAATCAATTGATGCCCGGAAATGATTTTCACGGTGGATTTGCATCCCACATCGTGGTTCCTTCAAAATATTTATGTCATGTTCCTGCTGATGTGTTGAAAAAATATTCGCTGGAGCAACTGTCGGTGATTGCAGATGCCATCTCCACTCCTTACCAGGTGGTGAAGAAATCAGAACTGGAAACAGGAGACCTTGCCATTGTGATCGGAGTCGGAGGCGTTGGGGTGTACGGTGCGCTGATCGCCAAAATTTTCGGAGCCAAAGTCATTGCACTCGACATCAACGATGAAAAATTAAATACGGCAAAGGCCAATGGCGTGGATGCCATCCTCAATATTAAAGGGCTGGATACAAAAACCATTAAGGAAAAAGTAAAGGAGCTTGCCAAAGAAATCAAAGCACCGAAAACCGGGTGGAAAATTTTTGAGATCAGCGGAACGAAAGCAGGACAGGACTTGGCTTTCAACCTCATCACGTTTACTTCCACACTTTCCATCGTCGGGTTTACGATGGATAAAGTGGAAGTCCGCCTGAGTAACCTCATGGCATTCGATGCAAAACTCATCGGTACCTGGGGATGCCGTGCTGAATTATATCCCGAAGTACTCGACCTCGTAGCAAAGGACAAATTAAACATTTCCGGTTTCGTGCAGACGTTCCCGATGTCAGAAATCAATAACGTATTTAAAAATACATTGGAACATAAGTACACCAAACGTTCGGTGCTGGTGCCGGATTTTAACGGATAGCCTGGTCGTGAAAAAACATGTAGTCTTTATTTTGAGTCTCTTGCTGATTTTCAGCAGCGCCAGTTCGCAGACTGCAACATCAGTCGCCAATGGAAACTGGACCAATCCGTTTGTATGGAGTTGCACGTGTGTTCCAACTCCGGGTTATACAGTCATCATCAATACAAGCGTAATGCTCAATACCAGTTTTGCATTTACTTCCGGGAGCATAACCATTAATAATGGCGCCTCACTTATTGAAGACGTACCAACCCGTGATATTTGGATGAATGGCGGCAGCTTAACCAATGACGGAACCATGGATGTACGTTATCTCTGGACACAATCCGGCACTTTTTCAAACAGTGGCACCCTAACCGCACGTTCCATTCTGTGTAATGTGAATTTTACCAATTCAGGAGATGTGGTGAACGTGGACAGCATGTACACAACAGCGACTGTAATTAACAATGGCCGTTTTCTGAATATCGACAGTGTGACGAACGGAGGAACTTTTGCCAACAATGGAATGTGTACCTATAACCAGTTTACCAACAACAACCAGTTCGTCAACAATAATATTTTAACCTTCACCGACATTACCAACAATGGAACACTTACCAACGCTGATACCATCCTGGCAGCGAACAGTGGCTGGAATCGTGGGGTTTGGAATAATCTTGTGAATTCCTTTTTCCTGGTGAGTACCAGTTTTTTGAATGATGATAATGTAATGCATGATGCTGTGTTCAATAATAATGGAAAAATGCTGGTGATGGATAGCTGGTACAACATGGATACTGTGAAAGGAAGTTCGGCCGGAAGCATCATGGTGCAGGATTCTTCTTATAATTCAGGATGGATGAAAGGCTCTTTTGATTTTTGCGATTTGACACCGCCGCTCTCATCGCCTTATGTGGATATCAATACAGGAACTGTTTCGAATGGAATCACCTGGTGTCTTCAGACCGGCATGAATGAAGTAACAGAAAATGCTGTACATGTTTTTCCAAACCCGGCGACGACTGAATTGTTTATTGAAACAAAAAATCTAAAGGATTATACGGTTGAAATTTTTGATTCAGCAGGGAACAGGAAATGCTTCGAAAAAAACATTGCCGTTCTCGATATTTCGCATTATGAGCCGGGAATCTATTTGGTGTTCATTCAATCAAAAGAAAAAAACTTTACACAAAAAATTCAGATTACTAAATAAAAAATATCATGGAAGAATTGAAAAGCCACAACCTTGTCGAGACCCAATACACAGAAATTATTTTTGAAAAACGTCCATGTCTTAATTATGACGGATCCCCGGTAAACGGCTTGTATAATGCGTGGATCATTCTGAATAATCCGAAACAATTCAACTCCTACACAACCAAGGCGGTAAAGGAAATCATTCTTGCCTTCGGTGAAGCCTCCAACGACCGGAGCGTGGTATCCGTTGTGTTTACGGCCGTTGGTGATAAGGCCTTTTGCACCGGCGGCAATACGAAGGAGTATGCTGAATATTATGCCGGAAATCCGCAGGAGTATTCCCAGTACATGCGTTTGTTCAACGACATGGTGAGCGCCATTCTCAAATGTGAGAAGCCTGTGATCTGCCGCGTGAATGGAATGCGCATCGGAGGCGGACAGGAAATCGGGATGGCTTGTGACTTCAGCATTGCCAGCGACATGGCACGTTTCGGACAGGCTGGTCCAAAACATGGAAGTGCGCCGATTGGCGGGGCAACGGATTTTCTTCCGCTGTTTGTCGGCATGGAAAGAGCGATGATGTCGCTCACTCTTTGTGAACCATGGAGCGCGCACCAGGCTTATTATTTCGGAATCATCAGTGAAATTGTTCCGGTACTGAAACGAGACGGAAAATTCATCCCCAACCCGATGGTAGTCACTGATAAAATTGTTGATGAATACGGAAGGTATGTGTTCGGTACTTCGAAAGCGGGCGATGAACTGAAAGCCGCCAAGGAAACCGTTGCTGCGTGTGAAATGGATTTAAGCATGCTCGATGCCGCCGTGAACAAATTGATCGCAAAATTGCTGCATACATTTCCAAATTGCACGAACAAAACAATTTCAGAAGTCCGGAAATTTAAACTGGAACACTGGGATAAAAACAAAGAGGGCAGCCGAGAATGGCTTGCATTGAATATGATGACGGAAGCCAAAGCAGGATTCCGTGCATTCAACGAAGGGCCGAAAGAAAACAGGGAAGTGGATTTCATCAAACTGCGCCGCTTGCTTGCAGAAGGCCGGGAATGGGATGACGAAATGCACAAGTCAATTTCACCGCAATTCCAGACGGCATAGGGAATTCCAGCCCATCACTGACCGCTATCGCGGCCGGAACAGTGCCTGGATCATGATGATAATCATAGTATGAAAGACATCTTAAAAATAGCTTTGTCAGTGTAAAAAGACTCTGCAATTTTTTCAGATGAGTTAATATATTTTGCAAAAACTGTAGTTCGTCACTTCCTAATTTAAAAACGATGGCAAAAGTAAAAGGCGAAATTGTCGTAAACACCGAACGATGCAAAGGATGCCAGTTATGTGTTCCGGTGTGTAAAGAAAATGTGATTGCCATGTCGGAAAACCTGAATGGAAAAGGGTATCACTTTGCGCAAAGTGTAAATGATGAATGCAACGGTTGCATCAATTGCGCATTGGTTTGTCCTGATGGTGCGATCACCGTGTACAGGGTAAAATTAAATGAATCACTAAAAGCAGCTTCGTAATGAAAGACATCAGGTTAATGAAGGGTAACGAAGCATTCGCCGAAGGAGTTATTCGCGCGGGATGCGATGGTTATTTTGGATATCCGATCACTCCCCAGTCAGAAGTATTGGAATATTTAGCGGCACAAAGAGCCGACGAAAGAACCGGTATGGTGGTGCTGCAGGCTGAAAGCGAAATTGCCTCCATCCACATGGTATATGGTGGTGCGGCCTGCGGGAAAAAAGTGTTGACGTCTTCTTCGAGTCCCGGAATCAGTTTGATGCAGGAAGGAATTTCTTTTTTGGCGGGAACAGAACTTCCGTGTTTGCTGTTGAACGTAGTGCGCGGCGGACCGGGACTGGGAACCATTCAGCCTTCACAGTCCGATTATTTCCAGGCGGTGAAAGGCGGTGGTCATGGTGATTATAAAATGATCGTGCTGGCGCCGGCATCGGTTCAGGAAATGTATGATTTTGCAAAACTCGGATTTGATCTGGCGTTTAAACACCGCATCCAGGTCATGATCTTATCAGACGGCGCCATCGGGCAAATGATGGAGAAGGTGGAACTGGATGACCAGGTTCCAAGAATGACCAATGAAGAAATCATTCAGAAATATCCATGGACGACGACAGGAAAAACTCCTGACAGGGAAAGAAACATCATCACCTCTCTTGATCTGAATCCGGTAAGACAGGAAATCATCAACAGGAAGCTCCAGGAAAAATTTAAGAAGATCCAGGAAACAGAAGTTCGTTTTGAAAGGATTCAGTGTGATGATGCTGAGTATTTATTTGTCGCCTATGGATCCAGTGCACGCATTTGCCAGAAGGCTGTTATGCTTGGAAGAGCGCGTGGATTAAAAATCGGATTGCTTCGCCCGATCACTCTTTTCCCTTTCCCTTCGGATGAATTGGCGAAATTATCTAAACAGGTTCACGGAATTTTATGTGTTGAAATGAGTGCGGGACAAATGGTGGAGGATGTAAGACTGTCGGTGAATGGCGCTGTACCGGTTGAACACTACGGCCGCCTTGGCGGAATCATACCTGCCCCGGATGAAGTATTGCATGTGTTAGAAGAGAATTTCATTAATGAGACTATGATTTCAGAATCCGCCGCAGGCGGAGAACGGAAATCATAAAGTCGAATTAATCCCGGGCATCGTCGAGGGATATCCCGATAGCGTATCGGGATTTGGTCAATACTCCGCAGTTCTGTTGCGGAAAATAATATTCAATTTGATACCTCGCAGCTCGGCTGTGGGGCCATACATAAAAGCAAAAAGTTATGCCTGATACCATCACCAGAGAAGAAATCTGCCAGCCGGAGAATATGATTTATTGCAGAACTCCGTTGCTCACGGATGCACCGCTTTCTTATTGTCCCGGCTGCGGCCATGGAACCGCTCACCGGTTGATCATGGAAGTGATTGAAGAAATGAATTTGCAGGCTGATACCATCGGTGTAGCACCGGTTGGCTGTTCAGTGCTTGCGTATGATTTTCTCGACATCGACATGCAACAGGCCGCTCATGGAAGAGCGCCCGCAGTGGCAACGGGAATCAAGCGATTGATGCCTGACAAATTTGTGTTTACCTATCAGGGTGATGGTGATCTTGCTGCCATCGGCACAGGCGAAACCATTCATGCCTGTAACCGCGGAGAAAACATCACCATTTTTTTTGTGAACAATGGCATTTACGGAATGACCGGCGGGCAAATGGCGCCAACCACTCTTCCGAATATGAAAACCGCTACATCGCCGTTTGGCCGAGATGTACAGACGATGGGTTACCCGCTTAAAATTACGGAACTCATCGCTATGCTTCCCGGAACTTATTTTGTTTCCCGACAGTCTGTGCATACACCTGCTAATGTCCGCAAAGCAAAAAAGGCAATTGAGAAAGCCATCTCGTATCAAAAATTAAATAAAGGATTGTCGTTTGTTGAAATCGTTTCCAACTGCAATTCAGGATGGAAAATGACTCCGCTGGAATCCAATAAGTGGATGGAAGAAAATATGTTCTCTTTCTTTCCGCTGGGCGATATTAAAGTTCCTAAATAATCATTGCAATCATTCATTGAAAATATAACGACATGACAGAAGAAATTATCATTGCAGGTTTTGGCGGACAGGGAGTTTTATCCATGGGAAAAATTCTTGCTTATTCAGGCATGATGCAGGATAAGGAAGTCAGTTGGTTTCCTTCGTATGGCCCGGAAATGCGCGGCGGAACAGCCAATGTAACGGTGATCATCAGCGATGAGCGGATCAGTTCCCCGATTCTCAACCAGTTCGACACGGCCATCATTCTCAACCAGCAGTCTATGGATAAATTTGAGAACTCGGTGAAAAAGGGCGGACTGCTGATTTATGATCCCAATGGAATTACACGTCATCCTGTAAGAACCGACATTGATATTTATACGGTTGATGCAGCCGATGAATCTGCACGAATGGGTTCTGCAAAAGTTTTCAATATGATTGTGCTTGGAGCATTCCTGAAATTAAAACCGCTGATCGGTCCGGAATACATGCACAAAGGACTTGAAAAATCGTTGCCGGCCCGGCATCATTATACCATTCCGGAAAATGAAAAAGCCATTGAAAGAGGGAAAGAAATTATTCAACCGAAATTTTTATTGAATTAAAAATTTTATATCCATTTTATTTATGCAAAAAATTAAACTTTCTTTTTCTCACGATGACTCTGTGGCCCGCATCATCCTTGACGATGGCAAAGGAAATGTGCTCGATCAGATCATGATGAAAGAATTGCAGCAGGCGCTGGATTCCTTCCATGAAAAAAAAGAACTTAAGCTGATTACGTTCGAAGGAGCCGGAAAACATTTTTCATTTGGCGCCAGCGTGGAGGAACACAAAAAGGAAAATGCTGCGGAGATGCTGAAGGCATTTCACCGGTTGTTTTATTCCATTACTGATTTATCCATTCCGACAGCAGCAAAAATATCAGGACAATGTTTAGGCGGCGGAATGGAACTGGCTCTCATCTGCAATTTTCTTTTTGCTGATAAAACCGCCAAACTCGGTCAGCCGGAAATTGTGCTTGGTGTGTTCGCACCGCCTGCTTCCGTGATCCTGCCAATGAAAATTGGAAGAGCAAAAGCTGAAGAATTACTGCTCACCGGCAAAACGATTGGCGCCGATGAAGCATTGAACATCGGTTTGCTGAACGAAGTTTTTGCCGACAAAGCGGCGATGGATGCAGCAACGGAAGCCTGGATGGAACAACACATCGTACCGAGAAGCGCTTCCTCGCTTCGCATGGCGGTGAGCGCTTCACGCTCCTTCTTCAATCACATTCTCACCAAATTTTTACCTGCTCTGGAGCAGGTGTATGTTCATCAACTGATGGAAACGCACGATGCCAACGAAGGAATCAATTCCTTCCTCGAAAAGCGTAAACCTGAATGGCAAAATAGTTAATCAGCCTGCACAGTTTCTTGTTCGGTTTTACTGCCGGGATTTTAATCCACAGGTGAATCGTCGAATATCATTCACAATATTTTTTTCACTTGTTCCGATCAGTTAGTTTCTGATGAGAGGATTATTTATCTTGCCGCCCGGAAATCCGTAAAGCCACCATTTGACCAGCCATGGAGACGCATCACAGCCTGTATTATTTACGTACGTACAACTTCGCCATCATCGTACCGATGGCGAATGAAGAATCAGAATTTGACCAGTTCGTTTCTGCACTGATCCAGATTCTTGATTTCCTGCAATCTGGAAAAATTTATTTCATTGTCGATAATGCCTCCAAAGACAAAACACTTGACTTGTGCCGGGACTTATCAGCAAAGGATCCGAGATTTCTAACTGTATGGGCTCCGGAAAATAAAAATGTCGTGGATGCATACATCCGCGGTTATCGTGAAGCGTATCCTCATCATGATTTTATCATTGAAATGGATGCCGGTTTATCACACGATCCACGTGCCATACCTATGTTTCTTCGTGTACTGAATGAAGGAAATGAATGTGCTTTCGGAAGCCGGTTTATGAATGGTGGTTCCATCTGGCAATCTTCTTTCAACCGAACACTGTTGTCGAGGACGGGAACCATTTTATCGAATATTTTATTGGGTTCAAGAATGAAAGACATGACTTCCGGTTACCAGGGCTTTCACAAAAGTGTCGTCAAAGAACTGCTCGATTACCCGCTGTTGTCGAAAGCACATTTTTATCAGACAGAAGTCCGTTACCTGATGAGAAAAAAACGCTACATCGAAGTTCCGATCCATTACCGGGCGCCTTCCCCGAGGGTGTCACAAAAAGCTATTAATAATTCGATAAAAGTTTTGCTGCACTATTTCTGGCAGCGGCTTCTTTTCAATTCCAAATCACTTTAATATGAATTCCAGTACTTCTCTCGTCATTACATCCATTGCAGGATCCGGTCATCCTGTGCTGAAAGATTTTGCAAAACGCTGCAAAGAAAAAAACATTCCGTTCATCGTCATCGGCGACAAGCCATCGCCGCCGGATTTTCATCTCGACGGATGTTCGTTTTACAACCTTCAGCAGCAGCGTGAACTGGATTTCAGCATCGCCGGACTTTTACCGGAGCGGCATTATTCAAGGAAGAACATCGGCTATCTCGTGGCGATCAAAAATAATCATGCGGAAGTGATTGTAGAAACGGATGATGATAATTATGCGCGGTCAGAATTCTGGGAGCCAAGGAATCGTTTGGTGAAAGCTCATCCGCTGGATGAAACCGGCTGGACGAATATTTATTCTTACTTCACTCCGCAGAGGATATGGCCAAGAGGATTTGCACTGGAGCATTTGCAGGATGAACTTCCTTCACTCAGTAAATATCCGATGGCAGATGTGAATTGTCCGATACAACAGGGCCTTGCTGATGAGAACCCGGATGTGGATGCGATTTACCGTTTGATACTTCCTTTGCCTTTGTCGTTTGAAAAAAAATCAAATGTGGCACTTGGAAAAAAATCGTGGTGTCCGTTCAACAGTCAGAACACCACCTGGTTTAAAGAAGCGTTCCCGCTTTTATACCTTCCATCGTATTGCAGTTTCAGGATGACGGATATCTGGAGAAGTTTTGTCGCGCATCGCATTGCATGCGGGAACGACTGGCATTTGTTGTTTCACAACGCCACCGTTTACCAGGAGCGGAACATGCATAATTTGATGAGAGATTTTGCCGATGAAATTTCCGGGTATACCAACAACCTGAAAATTGTGGATACACTGGATAAACTCAACTTGAAAAAGGGATCTGATTTTCTCGGAGAAAACCTGCTGACCTGTTACGAAGCACTCATTGGACTTTCACTGATTGATAAAAAAGAAATTCCGTTGATCGAAGCGTGGATAAAGGATCTTGGTGCTTGAATTTTTTTGAAATAGAAAAACGATTTACAGCAAATCATCATTTGTTGTTATTCCACTTCTCCGCTTTCTTCCTGTTTTTTTTCATTCTCTTCTGCACCTCTTTGGTTTGGATTTTCATGGTGCGTTTTTGAAGATCCCTTTCCGACTTTTCCTCTTTGGCTTTCCGTTGCACTTTCTTTTTTTCGGCTTTCTTTTGCTGTTTGGTAATCGGATCATTCTGTTTCGGAGAATGAGCATCCACGTCCTGTGCGGAAGCGGCAAAAGGCAACCACGCAAAAACAAGTAAGAGAAATTTTTTATGCAGGGTTTTCATGATTGATATTTGGCTTTCCGTACACAAACGGATAAATCATGAAATGATTTGACTCAGCTTTTCGCTTCGAGATCCATGCCGCATTTAGGACATTTAGCCGGCTTGTCGCTGGTTTCTTCCGGGTGCATCGGGCAGGCATAAGCGGCTTTGTGTGCCGTAGTATCCTGCGGAGCTGAAGCAGTTGTTTTCGTTGTATCCGTGTTTGCCGCATCTGTTTTGTTTTCACTATTTTTACATGAAATAACAAATAGGGCTGCGCAAAAGAGCAGGGCAGGAATAATTTTTTTGTTCATAATCCGTTTTGTTTTATCAATCAAAAGTAAAAAGAAGGGAACACATAACCAATCTTCATGAGAAAAATAATCAACTTTTTTTTACCCTTTTTTGTTTTCGTCTCGGGCTTGTTACTGAGTGCCTGTAAAAAGGACAACAACACCATTGCCAATGTGTATGTTGATTTTTACATCTACCTCACCCAGCCGTCGTTCGCAAACCTCAATGCCGTGGGAGGCTGGGTGTATGTAACCGGCGGTGTAAAGGGTATCCTTGTTTTCAAGAAAAACTCCTCTGAGTTTGCCGCATACGAACGCAACTGCCCGTATGATCCGAATGCAACCAATGCCCGCATTGAAGTGGACTCGAGCAACATCATCGGGGTTGATAAGAACTGCGGAAGTAAATTCGGGTTGATGGACAATGCCATTTTAAACGGCCCGGCCACACGGTCGATGAAAACGTACTCTGCCGACTATGATCCTTCAGCTCAAACGGTTCATGTGCATAGTTGAAATGATTCCGTTTTAAAATGCTGTTGAGTGGTCTTCTTCAAACGATCGCTTTGAAAGAAAAATTCCTTTCTGAAAAATAATCCAGAACACTGGGAAGCGCGTACAGGACGCGGTCAGCAGCCTTTTCACTGTCGTGAAATACAACGATGGATCCGTTTCCTGCATGGTTGATCACGTTCCTGGAACATTGTTCTCCACAGAGGTTGCGGTCGTAATCTTTGCTCAGCACATTCCACATGATGACTGAATAGTTTTTCTTTATCATCGAATGTTGCACCGGAGTTAATTTTCCATAAGGAGGACGAAAGAGTTTTAGAGTGGAAGGCTGCGAAATTTCAATCCCGGTTTTGACTTTTAACTTTTGACTTTTGACTTCTGCTTCCGGTTTGCGGATCATGTTATCAATCACCTCCTGGCATTTCTCCACATCTTCAAAATAAATTTTCGAATTGGTTTTCCATCCGTTCAAATGATGAAACGTATGGTTGCCGACGGTATGGCCATCAGAAAGAATGTTTTTAAAAACGGCAGGATGTTTCAGGATATTCTCACCTGTGCAGAAAAAGGTGGCGGAGGCATTGTATGTTTTTAAGATCGCCAGAATTTCTGTGGTGACCTCCGGGTGAGGGCCGTCATCGAAAGTCAGAAAAAGATCCGGGTCAGTGCTCGGCATCCGCCAGGTCACTGACCCGAAAATCTTCTGTACAAAAAAGGGTACGTTCATTCTGCCCGATCAGAACCCGGCTTTGGAGGCAAGCTCTTTAAACTTCTTGTCTACTTTGTCGGCAAGTTCTTTCTGGTTGGTTTGCTGAAGAATTTGCGAAAGCGCCTGCATGATGTACAACGACTGGTTCATGTCCGTATCCACCAGTTTGAAATACTTGGTGCCTTTCAGCGACAGGTAATAGTTGAGGTTGTCGGCATAGATGTCTGCCAGCCGGCTTGCAATGGCGTTGGCTTTTGTAACCAGTTCCTTTTGCCTGTTGAGTTCAACATCCGTTTTCTGAATTCCTGAATCCTGTTTATTCATGGCTCCCGATGCACGGTAGTACAACTCGGCAATACGCGCCATGAAATAATTATACGGAACATTTTTATCAGGCATTACTTCCACGCACTTATCCAGTACCTTGATGGCTGAGTCTCGCCTGCCTTCGTTCAGCAGTTCTTCTGAAAGCCTGGCGAAGTTGATGCGGAAGTTGGTCGTCATCCGCAAGTTGTTTTCATCCATATAAACGCGAGGGTCATTCATGTTACCCCACTCGAATTTGTTCATCACGTTGTTGTACATCGCACTGGTTTCAACGCGGCCCGGTACCACATCCGATTTTGTTTCCGTACGTATCGGAACCAGCCGGTATGCAATTCCTTCCAGCTGGAAGTAAGGTTCGAGGTTGAGGTAATTTTCTGATCCAACAGTGGTGGCAAAATAAATCGGGCGCTTCCAGTTGTTGTTCGCAAGGATATTCAAAATCATCAGGTCGTTTTTCATCAGGTAACTTCCGCTGAGACTCCAGTTCATCACCTTCACGATTTTTCCTGCATTTTCTTTTGAAACCGTTCCGCTGCTGACTGCAGCAGTAGAATCAACGGTAAGTTTGACATTTTTCGTAGGGTAATAGTTGATGTCTTCACCGTTGTTTGCTCTTGCTTTCGCCTGTGGTTCATCACTGCCGATGAAATCCATGAACTCTTTCAGTTCAACAGGCTCTTTCAGGTTACGATCGTAGAAACCAACGTAGTCGCGCCTTCCGAGCATGTACTTGTCGGGCGTCCAGGAAATTTTAATCGGGTCGGAATCGTAATATTTCCGTGTGAGCTGATCAATGTACCAATCGGTATTCAGGAGGCTCAGGTTGATGACACGCACATCCGTACGTACATTTTCCACTTCCTGTGCATACCAAAGAGGGAAGGTGTCGTTATCACCGTTTGTAAAGATGATGGCATTCCGTTCGCAGGAGTTGAGATAGTCGACGGCGAAATCGCGCGATGTATAACGGTGCGAACGGTCATGATCATCCCATTCGGCGCGAGCCATCAGGCATGGAACGGCAAGCAGGCAAATGGCCGTGGTGGCTACAGCAGCCGTTGATCCCGGCAACTTTTTCCTCAATACTTCGATGAGAGAAAGAACACCGATGCCGATCCACATGGCGAATGCATACGTGGAACCGGCGTATGCATAATCACGTTCACGCGGCTGAAGCGGCGGGCCGTTCAGGTATAATACAATGGCAATACCGGTAAAGAAAAATAAAAGCATCACCACCCAGGCATCTTTTTTATCTCTCGAGAAATGGAAAACCATTCCGATGATGCCGAGAATGAACGGAAGGAAATACATCAGGTTCCTCGATTTATTATTCTTCAGACTTTCAGGAAGTTTATCCTGTGGCCCCAGCCTCCATTCATCAATGAATTTTATTCCGCTGATCCAGTTTCCTTTGGTGATGCCACCCGGACCCTGGATATCATTTTGTCGTCCCGCATAATTCCATAGGAAATAACGCCAGTACATTTCTCCCAATTGATAAGTGAATAAAAATTTCAGGTTCTCGCTGAACGTCGGAGTCCGGTCGCCTTTCACATCAGCCCACTTTTTATATTCAGAGACGTGGCTCGGCTGGCTGCTGTACATGCGGGGCAGAATGGTGCAGCTTTTCGGATCGTACACGGGAATGATTTTATTCCCGGCTTCCATGTATTGCTTTGACCATGGAACCTTTGCATAATTCATATGCCCCTGCTCCTGTTCAATCACTTTGGCGTTGTAATATTGTCCGTAGAACAAAGGACGATCACCATATTGCTCACGGTTCAGGTACGATTCGAAGTTGAACGCATTTTCAGGATTGTTCTCATCCAAAGGCGGGTTGGCAAGGGAACGGATTACAATCTGTGCGAACGAAGAATAACCGATCAGGATAAAAACCAAACAGAGAATAGCCGTGTTCCAGTTGTAGAGTTGTTTTTTCTTCGTGTACATCAATCCCCACACAATACCTGCTACGATCAGCAGGCCGTAGAAAATAATTCCGGAACCAAACGGTAAGCCGAAAGAATTGACAAAGAGCAGATCGAATTTTGCAGCAAGTGAAATGGATTGCTGGATCACACCGTACTGAACAAAGCCGAGAATGAACACCGATAAAACAGAAGTATAGATAATCCCTTTTGTGGAAATCGGGTATCTCCTGAAATAATAAACGAAGGCAATGGTGGGAATGGTCAACAGGTTCAGCAAGTGGACGCCGATGGAAAGTCCCATGAGATAAGCGATGAGGATGATCCAGCGCATGGAATGTTTTTCGTCCGCCACATTTTCCCATTTGAATATAGCCCAGAAAGTGATGGCAGTGAAAAAGGCAGAGCTGGCATATACTTCACCTTCCACGGCTGAAAACCAGAATGAATCGCTGAAGGTGTAAGCAAGCGCACCGACGATTCCGGCACCCATTACAGAAATGATTTTGTCGGTAGTAGCTTCCCCTTTAGCAATCACCATTTTCCGCGCAAGAGCGGTAATCGTCCAGAACAGGAAGAGAATCGTAAAGGCGCTCATGAGTGCCGACATGATGTTCACCATGATCGGGAACATTTTTACGTTGCTGCCGCCGAACAGGATGAAAATTCTTCCCAGCATGAGGAACAAAGGAGCTCCCGGCGGGTGGCCGACTTCTAATTTATTTGCTGTGGCGATGAACTCGCCGCAGTCCCAGAAACTTCCGGTAGGCTCAATGGTGGAGATGTAAACGAATGCTGCGATGAAGAATACAATCCAGCCTACTATGTTGTTTATTCTCTGGTAGTTTTTCATAAGAGTTTTTAAAAAATGGGATAGCGTGCGAAGGTAAAAAATAAATGTAAAAACGCTGAAATTAAAAGAATCCTTCACAGGTGCTTCAGAAACCAGGCTCATCGGTGGCTTCGACAGGCTCAGCCACCGAATTGAAACACTACCACTTCTTTATAGATGAAGCGTATTCCATTCCATTCTTTTACCTTTGGCGCCCCTTCCGGCATCTTGCATCTTGAGTCTTGACTCTTATATCTATTTTATGCCAAAAGAAGCAAGGAAACCGGAAACACAAATCAATAACTACAGATCCATTTTTACAATGAGCAGCCACGAAAGAGCCCATCATGATGATGCGAACAATGTAACGTACCAACGTTGCCAGTTCGCGTATGAGTTTGCCAAACCTTTTATTACCGGAAAAGAAGTGCTGGATGTAGGTTGCGGAATGGCTTACGGAACTGCGCTGATGGCTCAATCGGCAAAGAAAATTACCGGAATCGATTACGATCAGCAAACGGTGACCGGTAACAGCCAGCGGTATGCATCCATTCCGAATCTCAGTTTCAGACAGGGAGCCGTTCCGCCGCTTCCCTTTGCTGATCAGTCGTTCGACGTGGTGACGGCATTCCAATTCATTGAGCACATAGAACACCGGAAGGAATTTATCAAAGAAGCGCTTAGAGTACTGAAGCCCGGAGGTTCGTTGCTCGTGACTACGCCGAATGTAAAAAAATCACTGGCGAGGAACCCGTTTCATGTGCATGAATATACTTTTGATGAGATGAAAAAGGAAGTGGAATCGCTTACACCAAAATTTCAACTGAAGGGACTGAATGGAAATGATCGCGTGAATACGTACTATGAAGAAAACGGAAAGTTTGTGCGGATGATCCTGAAATGGGATGTGTTGAAACTTCACAGGATATTGCCTGCAGCCATCCTCACCAAACCTTACAACTGGGTAACCAGCCTGATGCGTAACAAACTGAAAGAGAAAGTTTCGCAGTCAATGGACATCACCACCAAAGATTTTCATTTGCAGGATGATAACCTCGATGCGATGTGGGATATTTACCTCGTTGCCGGAAAGCAATAAACGCTGCCTGTTTCAGATTTTGAAATCAATCGTTCGGCATCTCAACGTCAGCATCAAAAATCCACCGTTTGAAATTCGCAATTCGAAAATATTTTTACCTTTGCCGTCCCAAAAACTGCCTACGGCAGTCAAGTTTGTCCTGTAGTGTAACTGGCAACACGCTTGATTTTGATTCAAGAAAGTCCAGGTTCGAGCCCTGGCAGGACAACAATTAGAACCCCGTGCACAGTCATGGGGTTTTGTTGTTTTTAGAAAGTAGATATGTGAATCCCCCGGGCGAGAAGTTTATCCCGATGTGAGTTGGGCGGTGCGGAGGAAATCGGGAAGCCTTGGCAGGACAACAATTAGAACCCCGTGCACCGTCATGGGGTTTTGTTGTTTTTAGAAAGCAGATATGTGGATTCCCGGGCGAGAAGTTTATCCCGATGCGTGTTGGAAGGTGCGTAGGAAATCGGGAAGCCCTGGCAGGACAACCATTTTGGGAATGAAACCTCTGCAAACGAAAATTTTGCGGAGGTTTTTTTGTTTTTTGGATATGGTGATTTGATTATTGGTTTTCGTTCCGGTTATCATACTGGTTCTGATGCTTCAAAGCAGATTGATAAAAGTTCTTACAAAGTTCGCAAAATGCGAACTTTGTTTGTATATTTGCCGTATCGAAAAACATTGGCAGAAGTGAATATTTACAATAAAAGTACACTCATTCATTTTTGGGAAAAACATCACCAGGCAAAAGTTCCTTTGCAAACATGGTATAAAATAACAGAGAAGGCCAAGTGGAAGAATACGAATGATGTAAAAAAGATATATGGTTCTGCTGATGCGATTGGAAAAAACAGGATGGTGTTTAACATCAAAGGAAATGATTACAGGTTAATTGTTGCTTTCAACTTTCAACGGAAATGGGTGTTTATCAAATTCATCGGGACACACAAAGAGTATGACAAAATTGATGCTTCAACTATATAAATTCTGAAAGGAATCAAACTCAAATGGAAATCAAATTAATTAAAACGGAAAAAGATTATCAGCAGGCATTGAAAAGATTTGAGAAACTTTTTGATGCTCCCGTGGGAACAAAAGAAGGCGATGAGGCAAAATTGCTTTCTATTCTTATTGATCATTATGAAACGGAGCATTACCCCATTGAAACTCCTGATCCGATTGAAGCCATCAAATACATCATGGAAGAAAAAGGATTGAGCAATAAAGACGTTGTGCAGTATTTTGGCAGCAAGAGCCTGGTTACACAGGTATTAAAAAGAGAACGGAGTCTTTCGTTAAAAATGATCCGGGCGCTGCATCGCGGCCTGGGGCTGCCTTACGAGATATTACTTGCGAACTGAATTGATCTGCAGCTTTCACACAACTATCTGTTTAATTAGCACCAGGTCTCCAACACATAAACCAGCATAGGAAGACCTGACGCTGCGAAAAATACTGCTCCCTAAAAAATACATTGCAACGACTAAACTCTTCGGAATAAAACTATTTTTGTGTTTACACCCAGCAGGTGCTGCGCGACTTGCCGGATGGTGGAATCAGGCCGGGATGATCTCTTGTTTAGTTGGTTCTGTTATTTCAACAGTAGGAATTGCAGATAATTCTGAGTCAAAAGGTTTTTTAACCGTTGTAGGAGGTGTTTTATCACTGATAGGAGCTATTCAGATAATAGACACTCACATAAATACATCGGCAGAGCAGGGCGACTCCGATTAGCTCCAAATGGAGAGGTATTGATTCTTTGATCGACAACCTTGGTTCTCATTCATAATATCGGGAAGCCCTGGCAGGACACCCATTTTGGAAATGAAACCTTCGCAAAGTAAGTTTAGCGGAGGTTTTTTTTGTTGAGGATGGAATTTGGAATTATAGCCATTCACCCGGTCGCACGGCACCTGCCACGTGGTGGGTTCATTTTCATTTAAATGGTAGTGTGTTATTCCACACAAATTTTCTCCACCCTCATCCCTTTCTCCGTTTCAACGCGGAGGAAATACATTCCACGGGGTTCGGAGAGAAGGTCGATGTTCTTATCGTAAGAACTGTTGATGATTGCTTTTTCATTCAGCACGGTCCGTCCCTGTAAATCACAAACCGTAATCGTCACTTTTCCTGTTACTCCCTGCACTTGTATATGAAACAATCCGCCGGAAGGATTCGGAATAACCGTTAAGCCGATGTTTTTGTTCAACTCATTCACGCCGAGTAACTGGTCGATGTGCAAAACGGAAATGTCGTTCGTTGCATTGGCATCACCGGCAAAAAATATGAGTGAGGCTGTCACCGGGATTCAGTGTCTGTAAAATCGTATCCGTCTGCATCATCACGCCATTCAAAAAATAACTCAGTACAGGGTTCACAACAGGCAACGATCCTTTGTTACTCATCACAGCGGTTACGATTTCATTTGCACTCAGCGACTGTGCCGGGATCGGTGAAGTGATGCGCGTGGCTTCACCATCTTTGAAGTCAGCGAAGTTCTGCGCCGAGTCGCTGGTTTCGACGAGGTAGGTATGAATCCTGTAGAATGGTTCTGTATGTCCGTTGCCATTGTAACCGGTGTTGAGTAAATTGGTATAGGATTGAAGAACATAATTCAGGCTTACATTTTGACCGGTGGTTACCAATGGTGTCAGGTCGTTGATGATGGAATTCACACCTTGTCCGGGACACCAGCCCGCTCTTGAAAGAGTCCATGTGCCTCCCTGGTTGCTGCAGCTGTTCGATCCGCAATCAGCTTTCCAGATGTGATGTGCGAACTGGTTTGTTCCGTTCACCCACACATGATGCGTGACATTAAAAAATTCTGCGGCGTTGTTTGTGTTTCCCTGCCCGTGACCGGTAAGCGTGCTGCGCATGGAAACATGTTTGCTTTGTGCTTCAATGGGAATACTGAGAGTCGGAAGTACATACGAAACTCCCGGATCACCATACACCTGGTAATCGGTATTCCATAGCGGCGTGAGTTTGGAAAAAGGATAAGCGCTTGCACCGGGAATGAATTCAAAAGAAATAGTCACCAGCCATCCCGATGATCCCCAAACCTGAACATACGATTTCAATGTAAGCGGACCGGTGAGCAGCGATTTAAAATCGGTGACATCAATCGTCCATGGGCCGCAGGCGATTCCATAAGGAGTGATGTAACGTCCGAGTTCATATTCCTGCCCGTTCTTCAAAAGCGTTACCAGTCCTGCCTGGTCCCATGGATCACAACCTGAGCCCGGGCATGAAACAGAAACATGCAGCAACACCGAACTGTATTTTTCTGGAGCTTCCGGGAAAATCGCATCGGCATAATGTACCTGTCCGTTGGAAGCAAAGTCATGCTGAACATTGTTGAAGACCACGATGGTATTCGGATTCACCGTTGGTTTTGTCAAAATCGTTACCGCGCTGTCGTTGCGCGAATCGGCATCGCCCGGCAAATGCACACGCGTAGTGAGCGTTGTGGTGGTGAGCAATGAAAAATCTTCAATGTTTTTAAAGCTGTGCGTGTAGGTTTGATTCGGTGCAAGGCTTGTTGCAATCGTATCGAGGAACCATGAACCGTTCCCGACTTTGTAAGCAACCGGAATGTTGGAGATGGTATTCAGGCCGGTATTTTTTACAAGCACTTTCACTCGTGTTTCACCGTTGAATGCCGTGAGGTTGTTCGGCGCAACCAAACCGGTTACAGATGCATCATCATTCATCAATGAATAACCACTCACCCATGCAGTGTTGAGATTGAAATTTCCGCTGAGTGAAGCCGTGTGCGAGTTGACTGTACCATCATACGCAAGCGGACTTCCAAGTCCTTCGTTGAGTTTGTAATATCCGACAAGACCAGTTTCATTTCCTGCAAGCGCAACGGCCATGTTGGTTTGAATTTCGGTGGCGGTGCGTGCGATGTTCCAGATGCGCACTTCATCGAGTTTGCCATAGAAGCCACTTCCGATGGTAAGTGGAACGGAAGAAGGAGAAATCGCTGAGGCAAACGTGCTGGAAATTAAATCACCGTTTACATATAGTTTGATGGATGAACCATCGAAGACTCCTGCTACATGGTACCATCGGTTTGTTAAAAGCATGTGAGCGGATTCCACGGACTTCCATCCGCCGTTGTCAGAGATCTGGAATTTCACACGGCCATTGTCACCGCAGGTAATGGAGTAGCCCTGGTCGGGAGAGCTTGTTGATTTGGAAATGATGCCTTCGCTTCCCACACCGCCAACCCATGACGATGTGTTGATCCATGCTTCAACGGTTAAGGCACTGGTTGGATTCAGGTAGCTGGTGTCGGTGAGTGTGATGGATTCAATTCCTGTAAATGCAACGGCGAAGTTTGTTCCGATGGCAAAGTTGTTAAAGGATTTGGAAACCGAATCGTTGCTATGATCAGCATCGCCGGTCATGCCGGTGTACGATCGAATGGTGTAAGCCTGGATAGCAGACAGATCAACCGTCTGTGTAAAATTATAAATGTAAGAACCGAAAGCAGGAATGCTCGCTGAAACGGTTTCAGTAACCGGCGCCAGGTTTCCGAGTTTATAACTGACGGGAAAATTAGTCGCTGCCTGGTTGCTGTAATTATTAATTTTTATGCTCACCGGTTCAGTGGAGGAAAGATTAAACCCGGAAGCAGGGGCAATCACATCCACCACACCTACGTCAGGGTTGTTTACGGAACAAGTGTAATCTCCGCTCACCCATGCCGTGGCCAAGGTCATGTTGGTGAGAGTTCCGTTGTTTCCGCCGGCCACCGAATTAATGGCTGTCGTCGTTCCGTTCGTCGCATCGAATTTCCAGTAACCTGCCAAACCGGTTTCGCTTCCTGTAAGTGACGTGCAAATGTTGCCGGTGATTTCCGATGGCGTTCGTGCCGTATTCCAGAATCGTACTTCGTCCATTTTACCATTGAACGTACGGCCTGTGAAGCCGGGACATTCCGCGATGTACATAGCTCCTGTCGAATACGTAATGGCTCCTGTGGCGGGAACTGCCGCACGAAGCAAACCGTTCACATATACTTTTACGGAATCACCTGTGTACACTCCGGCGAGGTGATACCACTGACCGAGCTGTAAAATGGCCGGTGTGGTTGCCGTCACCCAGTTTCCTGCAATGGAAATATTGAAGGCGACTTTTCCTCCTTCGCCGGCGCGTAAATCGAAACCGTTGTTCTGTCCTGCGTTGTTGCCGGTAGAAACAACTGTTCCTTTATAGAGCGGCGTTTTCCACGCAGTCGCATTGATCCATGCTTCAACCGTCATGGTGGAAGCAGTCTGCAACCCGGCGTAATTGGCGACGCTCACATAATCATTGCTTCCGTCGAAGCTGAGGCAATACTGGGCTTGTGTGTGATTGCTGAATGACGATGCAATGAGGAAGATGCCGATGAGGCGAAGAATTTTTTTCATGATTTATTTTCTTGTTGACTGAATTGATACATGTTCACTATTGATGAAAAGAAATTATGCCACTCCTACGGAGTTTCGTTTTTGAATTACTTTTTTATCCTATCATCATTTCACTCCTTCGGAGTTCGAATCCCGAAGGGATGAAATGATGATAGTAAAGATCTTCTTTCCAGAGAAGAACCCCGAAGGGGTGACATCTCACCATTGGAAGGATTGAATTATTTTATCATAGGTAACAATGATAAATTAATTTTTCTGTATGACAATTCGTTTGGTGATGGTTTGTTCATGTTTCCTGATCTCCACAAAATAAATTCCATTGCTGATATCATGAACATCAACAGAGGTGAGGTCACCGGATGATTTCACTTGTTTCAACAGGCAGCCCATCGTGTTGTACATGCTGATGACGGCATTTCCTGCATGATCAACAGTAAAATAATTGCAGGCGGGATTCGGGTACAGGGTATTGTTTTCATTTTTATTTTGAATCGCATCAACCGACAACGTCGTTGCCAGTTGTGTACTTCCGACACCGATCGTGTAGTATTTGTTATCCAGAGGAAGCCCCGCAAATTTCACCACGGTTCCGCCTGAGTAAAGATTGTCCGCACAGGCAAGTGCACTGTAATCCTGGCTGGCGGAATCCCTCACCAGCAACGTATAATATTGAACGGGCTGGTTAAGAGCAAGCGTGTCGCCGCCGGCAGCAGCATTGTAAAGATTGAAATATAAATCGGCACTGATGTTTCCTCCTTTGTTGAAATACCATTCCCGGCTCAGCCTTTTGAAATCAACAGATGCTCCCGCAGGAAGATGAGTCGTGGAAGTTCCGGCAGAGTCGTTGTGGCCGAAGACTGCGTAATCAAAATGTTTGGACTGTATGTTTGAAATGATGGACAAACCATTGGTAGTGGCACCGAAATTATATTGCGCCGGATCTTTTCCGAACCAGACGGCATTCACGTCGGTCATGTTGTACATTTCATCGCCACCGACGGCAGCATACGACGGCTGCCAGGAATAATACGGAGCAGCGGCAGCATCCACCGTTCCGTTGTTGGCATTGGAAGTAAGATCGGGAACATTGGTTCCGCTTGCTGAATTGAAATCATAGTAAGCGATGAGTCCCGCTTCGTTGCCCTGCAGGTGTTTGAACATGGTTGACCGGATATCGGCCTGGCTTCTTGCAATACTCCACACCCTCACTTCATCGAGGGAACCAAACGTCTGAAAACTGATCAGATCCCACGGAGCCATGCCGATGATAAACGGATTCGTGCTGCTGGCAATCGGATCCACACCGGCATTGATGGAACCGACATTCACACCGTTGATGTATTCCGTGAGTTGTCCGCCGGCAGCATACGTCATCGCAAGATGAACCCATGCCGAATCAACGGGAACGCTTCCGCTGATCAGCTGGTAATGCACCGGGTCCCAAACTTCAGCATAGTTTCCTGTCTGCATGGCCATCACGTAACCGTTGTTAAATGTGTTCGTGACCTTCCCCATAATTTTTTGATTCCACGAAGAATTATAAATGCGGATCCATACTTCCATGGTGAGTTCATAGCCTGTATTGAAAACGTTGGAAGTTCCGCAATCAATATACACCGGTGGATGAGTGCCGCCGGCATTCCAGCTGTCGTAATCAACATAGAAACAACTGCCTGCAGTGGTTTGTGCTTTCACATGATTCATGGTGAGAGCAAAAACAAAAAAAAGAATGAAGAGGAATTTTTTTTTCATGTGATTTATTTTTGTGAATTGATCGGTGCAAACCTGAACGGTATCAAAGGTAGCAATGATTAATTTTTATCCCACCATACTTTTGTGGAGGCTGCATCCGGTCCCTGAGATGAATTCGCTTCCTGGTAATGAACAGAATTCAGGATGGCTTCAGAAGAAGGATAAGTGAGGCGGTTGGGGAAGTTCGATTGATTGATCGGCGAACCATTGTAATTCGTAAGTACCGGGAAACCGGTTCTCCTGTAGTCAGCAAATGCTTCGTAACTGTTTTCGAATGTGAATGAAATCCATTTTTGTGTGATGATGTTTTGAAGATTCACTGCAGGAACAGAGGCAAGGTAGCTATTCATTTCTCCTGTGGTGATGAGCGTATCGTGGTACGATTCGATGCTGGCGCGGATGCCATCGATGTACAATTGCTGGGCGTTGCCATTCCACCAGCCAAGCAAGGAAGCTTCCGACTGAAGAAAACAAACTTCACTGTAACTCAGCAACACTCCGGGAACATCCTGGTGAAGAAACCAGTCGCCGATGGACGAAAAATCACTGTGCTGCTGCAAATCATAATTGTTCCAGGTGGATGATCCGGCAGGGACCAGGTTGGGAAGGCCTGCGTAATCAGGGATTCCGAAGATGAGGGACAAAGGAGTAGGTTTGGCAAACACTTTTATCCTCGGATCATGTGTTGCATTCAGTTTGTCAACGAGAAACTTGCTTGGAAAAATTTTCCCGCCGCTTTCTCCTCTTGCAAAAACATCAAACAGCGGATTTTTTATTTCGCCGTTGTAAGGAAACAAGGCATTGTCGGCATTGGACGCCATCATCGGCTGAGATTGCAGCAACGCAATTTCCTGTTGTGCTTTGGAAGGATTTGCATAACGCAACCGCAGCGCCATCCTCAGCCGGAGCGAATTGGCAAAGGCTTTCCACTTGCTTACCGATCCTGAATAGATCGGATCACTATTCCCGGGAAAAATGGTTTTGGATTCATCGAGAAGTGCCGATGCATTTTTCAGTTCTTCGAACAACGCTGTATAGATACTTTCCTGTGTGTCGTATTGGGGAGAGTAGTTCAGGTTCGCTAACCCGTTCAATGCTTGCGAGTACGGAATGTTTCCCCACAAATCAGTCATCTGCTGGAACAAATACACCTGCCAGATGCGTGCGATGGAAGTTTTGTTGATGAGCGAAGGATCGTCTTTGGTAAAACGTATTACTTCATGCGCATTGATGAGCGACTGGCTGTACAACTCCGCCCAGAGATTATTTTTGCCGCTGTTCTCTTCGTATTCTTTACCGGCATCCAGGCCACCGAGAACGGCGGAGTGCATCATCCAGTTCATCATCATCCAATACTGCACGTACACATCCGTATTGTAGCTTCCCATTCCTTTAGTTACCGAATACGTAAACAGGTAATCAGGATTTGCAACCTCGGGAGAATTCGGATTGACGTTCAGTTCATCCATGCTTTTTTTACATCCTGAAAAAAGAATGATGGTGAAAAGCAGAAGTGAAATGTTTTTCTTCATCACAGGTTTAAATTTTTATTTTTACGTTGATGCCGATGCTGCGACGGGTTGGATAGGAATACTTTTCATAGCCCTGCCCGTTTCCGTTGGTGTATTCCGATTCAGGATCGATGTTCGGTGCGCCGCTGTATATCAGCCACAGGTTTCTCCCGGTGAGGGCAACGCTCAACCCTTTCAGTTTTATTTTACGACAGAGTTGTTCTGAAAATTCATAGCCGAAAGTGACCTCCCGGAGTTTGACATACCCCGCATCATACACAAAAGGTTCATGAATTTCTTTTGTCCAGGTGGCAAACTGGCTCCAGTAATCCTGTGCGCTGATGTATTTTTTATTCGGCTTCCCGTCAGGAGTCACACCTTCTGCAAGGATTCCTCCTTCTCGTCCGGGTAAGGTTTCAACGAGGTTGCCGGAGTAACCATCACCGTACATGTTGGTTCCGGAAAACATCTGTCCTCCGACTCTTGCATCCACCAAAAAACTCAGGGAAATATTTTTATAAGTGAATTGATTGAGGATGCCGCCGAGAAATTTCGGATTGATGTTTCCAAGCACACGTGGATTCGGATCGCGGAGATAAAAACCACTCGTGTCAACCAGTTTGTTTCCATTGCCATCGCGAAGAATCGCATAACCAACAATGTCACCGTACGGATGACCGGGCCTTGCTTCAATGGTCAGGTTCCAGTCGGATAACAGTTGCCTGCTCTCCAGTCCTTCGGTGAGTGAAACCACCGTGTTCTCATTGTGCGCATAATTGATGTTCACATCCCATTTGAAATTTTTTGCAGCGACAGGTGTCGTCTTCAGGATGATCTCAATTCCTTTGTTTTTAATTTCTCCCGAGTTAATGACTGCCTGTGGAAACCCGGAAGCAGGAGAAATGTCAGCGGTCACTGTTTCGTTGCGTGTATCCGAAGTATAATATGCAAAATCAAGACGGATGCGTCCTGTAAAAAACATCAGCTCGGTACCGACTTCAAGATGCGAGGTGAGTTCGGGTTTCAGGTTCGTGAGCGGAATCAACGGCACTACCTGGTACATCGGCGCACCGTTGAAGGAACTGACGTACGGATAAGAAATGCTTTCGAGGTAAGGCTGATCAGGATCACGGCCAACCATCGCCCACGATGCACGCAATTTTCCGAAAGAGAGAATATTTTCTTTTATATGAAAGGCATCCGTGAATACAAACCCTGAACTCACCGACGGATAGAAATACGAACGGTTTTCTTTCGGAAGTTTCGATGACCAGTCGTTACGCGCCGTCACATCCAAAAACAAAAATGATTTGTAAGCGATCTGCCCGAATGCATACAAGCCGTTGATGCGGCTTTCATAAAGACGTGTGCTCGTGTCGGGATAGTTCACACTGTTTTCAATAGTGTATTCATAAGGAACGATAAGCCCGCTGCGGGTGTTTTTATGGTTGGAGTCATCGTGCGTTTCAAAAGTGCTTCCGCCGATATTTCCGTTCCAGGAAAGGTCAGCATTTATTTTATCGCTGTAGGTAATCAGAAAATCAGACTGATATTGTTTGTGATTCAGTTTTGTATTGGAATAGGAGCCTGAATAATTCAACAGCCCGTAACTCGCTTCACGGCTGCTTTCAACCTGTGTGTTAAAATCAGTGGTGGTCCGGAGGAGCGCATTCAGGTGTTCCGTCAGTTTATAGGTGGCGCTTCCCATGGCAATCACGCGATCACGGCTGTCGTCGTTCAGCTCATACTGAATATCCCAAAACGGATTCGTCATCCAGTTCCACGCCGAGTACCACGTGGTTTCTTTTCCTGATGCATCCATGATGTGACCCTGGAGAGATTCAAGAGAAATACTTCGCGGCATCATCACGTAATTCCGCGCAACGCTGCGGCTGTCGGCCAGACCGAGCCTGTTGTTGGCGAGTTGATTTACATAACTGATGGAAACATCAAGCGTAAGCCTCGAGGTGAGTTCAGCAATTCCTCTTGCAGAAAGATTGGTTCTTTTTAAAGTGGTGTTCGGCACGATGTCTTTCACGGTCATATACCCGGCGGAACCGCGCCAGGTAATTTTTTTACTCCCGCCTTCGAGTGAAACACTGTTGTTGGTGGTAAGTCCCGTTTGAAAAAAATCTTTGTAGTTATCCGGCTGAGGATTGAAGTTCCGGATTTGTCCGTCCCAGTCGCGGATTTTCTGTCCTTCCATTTTTGGACCCCAGCTTCCGACGGCATCGATGGCTGTGTTGTACGTCGGAATGCTGTCGATGCCCATCACCCATTGTCCTGCGAATTTTCCGTTTCGTCCGGCTCCGTAGGTGTTCTGAAATTTTTCATGGATGTATGCTGATTCAACGGAAGTGGAAGAATTAAAACTGACGGCGATTCCTTTCCCGCTTTTTCCTTTTTTTGTGGTGATGAGGATCACGCCGTTGGTTGCGAGGGATCCGTACAAGGCTGCGGCTGTCGGGCCTTTGAGAACAGAAATACGTTCAATGTCGTCCGGGTTGATGTCAGAAATACCGTTTCCATAATCGCGGCCGCCCCATTGCGACGTGTTGTTGTTGGTGTTGTTTTCCATCGGGATGCCATCGATCACGATCAACGCCTGGTTGCCGCCGGTTAAGGAAGTAGCACCTCTCAGCACAATCCTGCTCGAAGAACCGGGACCGCCGGTGGTGGTGGAAATATTTAACCCGGCTACTTTTCCCGCAAGCTGGTTGACGAAGCTCGGATCTTTCGCTGTCTGCAGTTCAGTACCCGAAACTTCCTGCACAGAATAACCGAGCGCTTTCTTCTCACGTTTGATTCCCAAAGCCGTCACTACCACTTCTTCCAGCTTATGTGATTTTACTTTCAGGGAAATGTCGAATGTGTTTTTTATTCCGGTGGAGATGGTTTGACTTTCCATTCCGACGGAAGAAAATACCAGTGAATCAGCGGCTGAAAAAATTTTTATTTCAAAACGGCCGTTGAGATCGGTGACGGTTCCGTTCGTAGTTCCTTTCACCACGACACTTACTCCCGGAACAGGCGAATGATCGTCGGCTGATGTCACCATGCCCGTGATGTTTCTTTCCTGTGCAAACAGGGAGAGACAGGAGAATATGAAAAGAAAACCAGGAATGTAAATTTTTTTCATCCGGAACATTAAAGTCATGCATGAATCAAATTTTCTTTTGAAAAAAAATCATTCCCGGATTTTTACAGGAATGAAATGTTAAAAGAAATTCTGTGTCAGGACAAATATACCAATTCAAATGACTTTGTTGCATGCCACAAAAAACGGAACCTTTCATTTCGCCATGTAATTTGAATATGGAAATAAATTTCCCCGATGGCCGAAGTTTCGTGCGTAGCTGTTGTGTGAACAACTTCGACCCCGTACCTCGATTTGAATTCACTCAACAAAAAATTTCACATTTGCTGATGTATGATTGCCTAATAGTCTTGCTAAATAAATACCGCCTGACAACTTGGGTAGTTTTAAATGCTGAACACTACTCCACTGAGGTAAATGAAAACGGGCTACCTCTTGACCTTCTATATTATTAAGAATGAGCAACGACGATTCATTCAATACATTGTAGGTAAAAGTTACTTCATCATTTGTAACCGGATTAGGGAACAGCCGGAAATTTGAATCATGATCCTTTATGTTTTGGGCGGAAAGCACCGTATCACACATACTACTTACTTTTGCTCCTAAAAAATAATTAATTAAGTCATTTTATTTTCTTTGTATATCCTCTGAAAATTGTTCCCATTTTTTCAATTTTCCATTTTTATCAAACAGGAATTCGTAATACTCACAATTCAAAACAGATGATGAACCACAAGGTTTACTAATCGCATATTTAATACTTGAAATTAAAGTGTCTTTACTGATGGGATTTACCCAAAATAATTTTTCTCTTGATTTCGTTTTATTTCCAAACACCTTTAATATGAATGTGGAGTCCTTTCCATTGATACAATCACGATATACAGAGTTTAAATCCTTAATGAAGGATTTATTCACGTTATAATAATCCTCACTGGAGTTATACTTCCAATTGTCTCCAACTGAGCGAACGAGTCGTTCATCACATTTGTTTTTAGCAACTTTTTTTTGCCCTGTACAGGAAATGGAAACTGATGAAATGATTAAACAAAGAATGAATTTCATTGTTTGACGAATTTAAAATCCAAATATGAATTTGAAGAAATAATCTGTCCGAAATATAATCCGTCAGTTAAGTCCCACATTGTAAATCCCCTTTGAATATTTTACTTATCAGGACTTTTACATCAGTATAAATGTATGTTTTATCATCGTTCCAATAACTGTATGCCCCTAAAACTTCACCTTCAAAAATAAAAGCAGATTTATTTATTCTTTCAGAAATATCTTTCAGAATAATTTGTGAATTGCTCTTAAGGGAGTTGAACGCAAAGAGTAAGAAGAAAATAAAAGTCAGATGTAATTTATGTGTTTTCATAAGGAGGGAGTTTTTTGGTTATGCAAAGCAAGTGATTCATTTCAATTTTTCAAAGAGACTGTTATCAACCTCCGATGGTCGAAGTTTCGTGCGTAGATGCGGCAAACCCCTAAAGGGTTTCTTGTTATTCGATTCAGAGAAGGAAGTGAGATGGATATTTTCTTTCCATTAACTGATGAACCCTTTAGGGGTTGGCCGTTGCGTAATTTTTTAAAACAGAACCTTAAATCTCATTACCCAGGTTTTCCAATCCGCCAAAAAGTTCAAGCACCTCATCTTTTGAAACGAGCGATGGTTTATTTCCGGTTATCGCTGAGTACGATGAGAATTTCCAATCTTCCCTCTTTTCAGTAAAGCCATGACTTACCGAGTTGTTATGAATATAGCATATCGCTCTATGGAAATATTCGTTTGTATCTACCCGTTTCCGTTGAAAACTTTGTTTGAACAGCGACCCTTTCCGACTATAGGTTTTATTGTAAGCTTGCGCATACGAATTAAAACAATGCGAAAATTGTTCCGTGACCAGGTCATTCAGAATAAGAAATTGACTTTTCGAAGAATCTGTAGCATTCGATTTGTCAGAGCGTTTTCTTTTTTCGAATTTCCCGGCAAACAGTTCATTCAGTTCATTCAGACTTTTTATTCTTATTACGAAATGAAAATGATTCGGCATTAAACAGTATGCTAAAATATCGGCCACCGGTAGTATCCATTTCTTTATTTTCTTCAGGAAGAAAATATAATTGTCTTCGTTTTGAAAAAAATTATCACGGCCTACTGCATGATTGAAAATATGGTAGGTGCCATCGGGCTCTAAAGATATTTTAGGGTAAGGCATGACGAAATAATTTCCTGTAAAACTATTTGAAAAAAAATAATTCATTAGTTTTGATTTTCCCGTAAACCCCTAAAGGGTGTACCGTAACATAGCGAATGTGAAGTGAGATCTGGCTTCTTCCTGTGAACTAATGGGCGGGAAACCCTTTAGGGGTGAGTTGCTACGAAACCAACCACCGACTATTTATTAAACGTCATGCATGACCTCTACGGCTTAGTTCTTACAGGTGGAAAAAGTTCCCGGATGGGAGCGGAGAAAGGTTTGCTCGATTATCATGGCAAGCCGCAGCAATTTCATGTGTATGATTTGCTGCGTTCGTTTTGTAAACAGGTTTTCATTTCATGCCGGGCTGATCAGTTACTGAATATTCCTGACGGTTATGAAGTGATAACAGATGAACCTCGTTATTCAAACATCGGCCCCATGGCCGGTTTGCTGAGTGCGCATAAAAAATTCCCGGAAGCATCGTTTCTTGTTACGGGTTGCGATTATCCTTTTTTGACACTTGATCACTTGGCGGAACTTGTTTCTGCGAGGAATGAAACCAATGATGCTATTTGTTTTTTGAATCCTGAAACGAACATCGAAGAACCTCTGATTGCCATCTATGAAAATCGTTCCTTTCAGGCATTGTTTGAAAATTTTGAATCGGGAAAATATTCACTCCGGCATTTTCTCCGTGAAGTTGATACAAAAAAGGTTGTTCCCGTTTCTTCAGAGTTTCTGAAAAGTGTGGATGACATGAAATCTTTTCATCTCGCGAAACGAAATCCGGCGGCAACTTATGGGCTGTCATAACCTGTTCATTCTTTTTCTAACTTTGAGTCATGTTAAAAACGCCGGTTGCTTCCGCACGGATCATCAAAGTGAATGCAGGCATAGTCACCGAAACCGATGACCTGCTGGCTGCAGAAGAACCTTTGGAAATCCGCCTGGGATATGGTTTGGCTCATGAGAGAAACCAGAAAAGTATTTCCGTGACGATGCGCACGCCGGGAAATGATTTTGAACTGGCGCTCGGTTTTCTTTTTACCGAAGGAATCATCCGGAAGAGAAGTGAGGTGGCAGAGATAAAATACTGCACGGATTTTAACCGGCATACCAACCGTGAAAATATAGTCCGTGTTGAATTAAAAGAAGATGTTGAGTTTGATGCCGGGAAACTGCAGCGGAACTTTTATACTTCATCCAGTTGCGGTATCTGCGGAAAAGCTTCGATAGAAGCCATCAGGACGGTAAACGGTGTTCAATCTTCCAATAAAAACTTTGTTCCGCTGAATGCGTCATTCATTCAGCAGTTGCCGGCAAAACTCCGTGAACGTCAGCATGTATTTGAACATACCGGCGGGTTGCATGCTTCCGCACTTTTTCATTCTGACGGTGAACTTGTTTTTCTCCGTGAAGACATTGGGCGTCACAATGCTGTGGATAAAATCATCGGTGCTGCTTTGGAAAAAAAAATGCTGCCATTGGATGATCATGTTTTGCTGCTGAGCGGACGCGCCGGTTTTGAACTTTTGCAAAAAGCGGCCATGGCCGGAATACCTGTGGTAGCGGCCGTTGGCGCACCATCCGGTTTGGCTGTTGAAACCGCAAAGGAATTTGATATCACGTTGATTGGCTTCCTGAGAGAAAACAGGTTCAATATTTATTCATCACCCGAAAGAATATTTTTTTAATTTTAACTCTGACTTTTAAAATTTTCTACACATGAAAAACGATTCTGAAAACACCTTATTCAATCTTGCTGCTGAAGTCATCAATTTCACTTCACAGAATTTATTCCTGACCGGTAAAGCCGGTACGGGTAAAACAACGTTTCTGAAATTCATCAAAGAACACACGGATAAAAATGCTGTCGTGGTGGCGCCGACCGGTGTGGCTGCTATCAATGCCGGCGGCGTGACGATGCATTCTTTTTTCCAGTTGCCATTCGTTCCTTACCTGTCGCAGGCCATCAATTCTTCCGGAAATATTTCTACGGTCGATCGGTATAACCTTATCAAGAACATCCGCTTCAGCCGAGAAAAGAAAGAACTGATCAATGAACTCGAACTGTTAATCATTGACGAAGTGAGCATGCTGCGTGCTGACATGCTCGACGCCATCGACGAAATTCTCCGGCATTTCCGTCAGCAGAGAAGGCTTCCGTTTGGTGGTGTTCAGGTTTTGTTCATCGGTGATTTGTTCCAACTTCCGCCCGTGGTGAAAGAGCAGGAGTGGATGATGATGAGAGATCAGTATGCAAGCCCGTTTTTTTTCAGTGCAAAAGTGATGGAAGAACATCCGCCGTTATTCATCGAGATGAAAAAAATCTACCGGCAAAAGGAACAGTCGTTCATTGATATCCTGAATAACATCCGAAACAATGAAATGAATGAAACCGATTATGAATCGTTGCATGAGCGGTTCAGGCCGGAAGCGATGGATGTTTTTGAAAACAGCATCACGCTCACGACCCATAACCACATTGCCGACAACATCAACCAGAAAGAATTAAAAAAACTGGAAACAGATCTTTGCCGTTTTACCGGGGAAGTGAAGGGAGAATTTTCTGACAAAGCCATGCCAACGGAGATGCAGCTTGAATTAAAAGAAGGAGCGCAGATCATGTTCATCAAAAATGATTCGAGCGGCGAACAGAAATATTTTAACGGGAAACTGGCCGTTATCAAAAGCATCAGGGATGAGAAAATCAGCGTTCTTCTTGCCGACAGCCATGAGGAATTGATTTTGGAAAAAGAGAAATGGGAAAATATCCGCTATACATTGAATAGGGAAACGAACCGGGTGGAAGAGGAGGAACTTGGAAGTTTCACTCAATATCCTGTTCGATTAGCGTGGGCCATTACCATTCACAAAAGCCAGGGTTTGACGTTCGACAAAGCCGTGATTGATGCAGGCGCTTCCTTTGCCGCCGGTCAGGTATACGTAGCGCTGAGCCGTTGCAGGACATTGGATGGCATCGTGCTGCTGTCGCGCATTCACCCGGGCAGCGTTCAATGCGATGAACGTATTCTCGAATTTGCCTCGCGTGAAAACAGCGAAGGAGAAATTCAGAAAATCCTTCTTGAAGAAAAACCAAAATTTGCCTCGCAGCTTTTACTGAGGACATTCAACTGGAGAAAACTGGTGGTCGAACTGGAGTTGTTTGCTGAACAGGCGGAAGAAAAAAAATTGCCGGAGAAAGAAATGTTACTTGCTCGCATCAGCGGGATGATTGTAAAAGCAAAAGCACAACAGGAAGTCGCTGATAAATTTATTCAGCAACTTGAAAAAATCCTCCAGGGAAACCCTGTTGATACCTCATTACTAAACGACCGTGTTCCGAAAGCAAAACAATTTTTTTCAAAAGCGCTGAAAGAGGAGTTGATTCAACCGGTGATTGACTTACAGAAGTTTCTGAAGGGAAAAAGCAAGGTGAAACAATTCATAAGATCGGTGAATGAACTTGACAATATGATCTGGAAAAAAATCAATGATGTACAACGGGTCACTTTAGGAGAGATGACGTTTGATGTTCCGGTCATCCAAAGAGAGACAACTCCGGTGCTGATAAAAAAGGTAAAAGAGGAAAAGGGAAACAGCAAATTTGAAACACTGGAATTTTACAAACAGGGAAAGACTATCTCCGAAATCGCTGCACAGCGTGGCTTTGCTGCCACAACGATAGAAAGTCACCTGTCGGAGTTTGTTTTAACAGGCGAAGTGAATGTGTTTGATTTTCTCAATGAAGACCAGATCTCAAAAATCCGGGAAGCAGCGGATGAAGTCGGCTATGAAAAATTTTCTCCCATCAAACAGGTCGTCGGTGATTCCATCAGCTACGGGCAGATAAAAATGGGATTGAATTACATCAAATCAAAAAATGAAAATAAGAATTAAGGGAAACACCATCCGCTTTCGCCTCACAAGGCCGGAGGTGAAATATTTTGGTGAACATAAAATCATCGAAGAGAAAACGGAATTCGAAAAAAACTCACTGTCGTATGTTTTGAAAATTACCGGCGAGGAAAATGAAATGAAAGCTACTTTTTCTGACGATACCATCACCCTGTTGATACCACAAGGCATTGCAGAAGAGTGGGTGAGAACGGAAAAAGTTGGCTGTCGCGGCGAGATGGATATTGGCAACGGTAAAAAACTTTTCCTTCTTCTTGAAAAGGATTTCAAATGCCTCGATCACGTGGATGAAGATCAAAGCGATCATTATGAAAATCCATTGGCTTTAAAGAATAAATAGGGTGATTCGATCACGCTCAATGAAAAGGATTCATTCAACAAAATGAGTAACGAAAAAAAGAAACAACCGAATCCTGAAAACCCGGAAAAGTTTACCGGGCTGAAACTCGACCGGCCTAAATTGATCGCTGCCGGAATTCCTGCTGTGTTATCCAGTGCGCATCACATTTTAAGTGCGATGAATTTTTCCCGCGGGATGAAAGCTCTGCTCGCCCTGAACCAGAAGGACGGATACGATTGTCCCGGTTGTGCATGGCCTGATCCCGATGATGAGCGTTCACGAATTGCAGAATACTGCGAGAACGGAGCGAAGGCCATTGCCGAAGAAGCGACCACAAAAGAACTAACTGCTGAATTTTTTAAAAAAAAATCTGTGCATGATCTTGCAGCACTCAGTGATTATGAAATCGGGAAGATGGGACGAATTGCTCAGCCAATGTATTTACTGAAAGGTGCGACGCATTACGAGGAGATTAGTTGGGAAAAAGCATTTTTAAAAATTGCAGAACAATTAAACAATCTTGCATCGCCGGATGAAGCGGTTTTTTATACTTCGGGAAGAACGAGCAATGAAGCGGCTTTTCTTTACCAGCTTTTTGTTCGTGAGTTCGGCACCAACAACCTTCCCGATTGTTCGAACATGTGTCATGAGTCGAGCGGAGTGGCGCTGAATGAATCCGTCGGAATCGGTAAGGGCTCGGTGAAACTGGAAGATTTTTATTGTGCAGAAGTCATCATCATCCTCGGACAAAATCCGGGGACAAATCATCCGCGAATGCTCACCGCTTTGCAAAAAGCAAAAGAGAATGGAGCCGTCATCATTTCCATCAACCCGGTTCATGAAGCCGGACTGATGGGCTTTAACAACCCGCAGACTGCAAAAGGAATTCTCGGAATGAAGTCGAAACTCACCGATCTTTTCCTCCAGGTTAACATCAACGGCGACATGGCCTTGCTGCAGGCCATTGAAAAATGTCTTCTTGAAAAAGAGAAAAAAAATCCGGGAAAAATAATTGACACTGAATTCATAGCTGAACATACCTCAGGATACGATGAATTCATTTCTCATCTTGAGAAAAAATCGATGGAAGAGTTGTCGGCATCGTGTGGTATTTCCATTGCTGAAATTCACGCTGCCGCCGAAATTTTGAAAGACAAAAATAAAATCATTGCCTGCTGGGCCATGGGACTCACTCAACACAAAAATGCTGTGGATACGATTAAGGAAGTCACCAACCTGTTGCTGCTGAAGGGAAGCATCGGCAAGCCGGGAGCAGGAACCTGTCCGGTGCGCGGCCACAGCAATGTGCAGGGCGACCGCACGATGGGAATTTACGAGAAACCCTCTGTACCATTTTTAAACCGGCTGAAGGAAGTATATGGTTTCGAACCTCCGCGAAAAAATGGATACGATACCGTGGACGCCATCCATGCCATGCATGAAAATAAGGTAAAAGTTTTTTTTGCCATGGGAGGAAATTTTCTTTCCGCTTCTCCCGATACCCTTTATACGGCGGAAGCGTTGCGCACGTGCAAACTCACTGTGCAGGTTTCAACGAAACTGAATCGCAGTCATTTGGTTCATGGGGAAGAAGCGCTCATTCTTCCTTGCCTCGCAAGGAGCGATCAAGATGTCATTGATGGCGAAGAACAGTTTGTCACGACAGAAAATTCGATGGGTGTGATCCAGCTTTCAAAAGGAAACCTCAAACCAATCTCGGCAACTTTGTTGAGTGAACCGGTGATTGTAAGCCGCCTTGCGAAGGCGACATTCGGAAAAAGTTCAAAGGTGAAATGGGACCTGTATGAAAAACAGTACGATCACATCCGTGACGATATTGAAAAAGTAATTCCGGGTTTTGAAGAGTATAACAAACGGGTGAGGAAGCCTGGCGGATTTTATCTCCCGAATGCTGCGCGCGAAGGAAAATTCGAAACGCTTTCCGGCAAAGCAAATTTCAACGTTGCCGATGCCGTGAATGTAAAACTGGAAGACAACGAATACCTGATGATGACCATCCGCAGCCATGACCAGTTCAACACCACCATTTACGGGTTGAACGACCGTTACCGTGGTGTGCTGAATGAACGCAGAATTATTTTGATGAATGAAAAAGATATCATGAGAGCCGGGTTTAAACCCGGCGATGTGGTGGATCTCTCCAACCATTCAGACGGAGTGGAAAGAAAAGCTCATCGTTTCATTGTCATCGCGTATGACATTCCCGAGCGTTGCACCGCCACTTATTTTCCAGAAACCAATGTGCTGGTTCCCATCGGCAGTACGGCGGAGAAAAGCAATACGCCGACGTCGAAATCGGTGGTGATCAGGATCAGGAAGGTCTTAGACAGCGGTGGATGAGCATCTACAGGATGTTCGCGAGATAAAAAGCTGTTTGAATTATGAAGGTTTTATCCATTTACATGTCCTTCGGGTTCATGTCTTATCTTTATCCGGATTTTAATTGATGCTTTATAAAAATGTATATGAAGAAAATTATTTTTATTTATTCATTGCTGATCTCAACGATCAGTTTCGGACAATCAGAAAAGGTAAGCAGTCGCGTGGA
>JAPLDA010000112.1 GCA_026391945.1 Bacteroidota bacterium
CAGGTTCCTTTTTAATCCTTTGTAGCCGGTTCGCCTCACCGTTGAATCCTGAAATATTTTTGTGAAGACATCTTCTGTCAGTTCATGCCATTGCTGCTTTGTCATTTCCTTTAGCTCTGTACGAAGACGGAATTGTTTTTCATGATGCGGTTTTGAAAACCTGTTCCACGGACAAACATCCTGGCAGGTATCGCAGCCGAAAGCCCAGCCTTCAAATTTTCCTTTTACGTCGGCAGGAATTTCTTCTTTCAGTTCGATGGTGAAATAGGAAATGCATTTGCTTCCGTCAACGACATACGGCCGGATGATGGCTTCCGTTGGGCAGGCATCGATGCATCGCGTGCAGGTTCCGCAAAAATCTTCCACCGGTGAATCGGATTCCAGTTTGATATCAAGAATCAATTCGGCAATGAAAAAAAAGGAACCATTTTTTTTGCTGATGAGATTTGAATTTTTTCCGATCCATCCCAAACCGCTTTTAGCCGCCCACACTTTGTCCATCACGGGTGCGGAATCTACAAAAGCCCGTCCGTTTACATCGCCGGCTTTTTCACGAATGACGAAGAGGAGTTCCTTCAGTTTTTCTTTGATGACGAGGTGATAATCCGTTCCAAACGCATAGCTGGAAATTTTCGGAGCGTCAGCATGTCCTTGTTTTTCTGAAGGGAAATAATTGTAAAGAAAAGAAACCACCGATTTTGCACCATCCACCAGTTTGGTGGGATCAAGACGTTTGTCGAAATAATTTTCCATGTACTGCATTTTCCCATGACGGTTTTGCAGCAGCCACTGTTCCAGCCGCGGAGCTTCTTCTTCGAGAAAACCGGCTTTGGAGATACCACAAAAATCAAAACCAAGGCGGTATGCCTCGTTCTTAATCATGGATGATATGGAAGATGGATTCATAAAGAAATGTAAAAATACTTTTTCCCGGACTAATGGCTGAAAACGCATCCAATCATGTTAAACCAGTCACGCTGATTGATTTTAAAGAGTCATTTTCATCCGCATGGTTTGCAACATTAAAGCTTTCAAAAGGTATAAAGAAATTCAACACAACAGGCTGTAGCAGGTTTATTTTATGTCATCCAATACCAAACGACTTCTTTTTATTTTCGGCACACGTCCCGAAGCCATCAAACTGGCTCCGCTCGTGAAAGAATTTCAGTCGCATCCCGGAAAATTTGAAGTAAAGGTATGTGTCACCGCCCAGCATCGTGAAATGCTTGACCAGGTGCTGGATTTTTTTTCGATCCAACCCGATTTCGACCTGAACATCATGAAGCCCGGTCAGAGTTTATTTGACGTAACCGTAACGGCCCTGAAAGAACTGGAAAAAGTGCTGGATGCATTTCATCCGCAGCTGGTTTTTGTACAGGGAGATACGACCACAGCTTTCATCGGTGCGCTCGCTGCCTATTACAAAAAAATAAAAGTGGCTCACATCGAAGCCGGGTTGCGAAGCGGAAATAAATATTCTCCTTTCCCGGAAGAAATGAACCGTGTGCTGGCAGGAAGATTATCGGATTTTCATTTTACGCCGACGCAGCAATCGGTGGATAATTTAAAGAAAGAAAACATCCACGAACATATTTACAACACCGGGAATACCGTGATCGATGCACTTTTCCTCGGACTGGATCTCGTAAAAAAATCAGGCGAAGAAAAATACAGGAAAAAATTTCCGGGAATCAACCTGGAAAAAAGAATGGTGCTGATCACCGGTCACCGAAGGGAAAGTTTCGGAGAGCCGTTCGAAAATATCTGTCATGCCATTAAAGAAGTCGCAGAAAAATTCGGTGATGTTGAATTTATTTATCCTGTTCACCTCAACCCGAACGTACAGAAACCGGTGATTAAAATATTATCCGGTCATGCCAATGTTCATTTGATTGAACCGCTCGACTATCCTCATTTCATCTGGCTGATGAGCAAGAGTTACATCGTGCTCACCGATTCGGGAGGATTGCAGGAAGAAGCGCCGTCACTCGGAAAACCTGTTCTCGTGATGCGTGACGTGACCGAACGGAAAGAAGGAGTTGATTCCGGCACGGCGAAACTGGTTGGCACCGACAGGCAGGTGATTGTGAATGAACTGATGAAGTTGCTCACTGATCAATCCGCTTACGAACAGATGGCGAAGGCGGTGAATCCGTATGGTGACGGGACAGCGTGTAAAAAAATTGTGGAAAAGATCATGAACATAGTTTTTTGAATCTTTGGGGAAAGATTCCGTCCTGTCCAGGAACAATAACAATAACTAATACATAGAACCCATCTCAAAATTAGGTTCTAATCTCAACGGGGTTAGTTCCCCGCCGCTCTACGGCGATTGAAAAGAATACCCGTCAAATACTCCGCTGCTCTATGGCGGAGATGTTTATTATACCCCGTTCCGGTTAGATTTCTTTTTTCATTCGCTCAATGGAAGCATGATAGATTAGTGCAAACGTTTCGTCTTTCATGAATTCAGTAAGCCGGGGTTGCCATTGTTCAGCAGTTTCAGTTAAGGCAATCATCTTTTTGTTATTTTCCATGTTGCCGGGATCCGTTTTCTGAATACGGATGACTTCAATGAATTCATCCATCCATTTCCCATACTCCATCATGAATTCCTGCTGTTCGGAATTTAACCTTCGCACTTCTTCCCTGCTGATGAAGTTGCCTAATGAAGTTGTGCTCGCCAGTGTGGCTCCGGCTGATAAGCCAAGGAACTGGAGGAATTTTCTTCGTGTCGATTTTTTTTCTGTCATGGCTGATGGATTGGGCTGTGAATGTAAATGTATGAATGGAAAAGTACAAAGAAAAAATGAGCGACTTGATAGTCATTGATGAACAACCAGCTTTCCTTTTCTGAATTCGTTTTTTGATTTGTATTCAAAAAGATAAACACCGGGTCCCGGCAATGTTATTCTTTGCAGGGTACCATTCCTGGTTTCCTGTGAGCAAACCTGTTTGCCGGCAAGATCGAAGAAACGGATTTCCCCGTTTGAATTTTCTCCTGTCGATAGATACACGGTTCCAGTTGATGGATTCGGGAAAACCATCAGGGATGAATGCTGATCCGAATGTTGTAGGACAGATCCGGCCTGGTTTTCTTCAATCCTGATTTTCCCGATGTTCAGGCTGAATGCTGCTGATGCATGAATGTTTAACGCAACAGCAACAAGTGTATCTGAGCTTCCTGTTGCATTCAACGGGTTGATGAGTTGTTCCCAGCTTCCGTTACAAACCGGGAAGAAAACGGAAACAACGGACGGGTTCCCGTTTGGCTTTTGCATTTCAATGGCAACGGAATCAATGGAAGCATTTGAAAGAGATTTTAAAATCAGTTCTACCGACAGGTTTGCAGAAGAAGGTTTCAGGCAGGTGGAAAAAAGCGGGATGTTATAGTATCCGCCTGCAGCGGATGAAACCGACAACGAAGACCCTCCGTCGTAAGCGTCATTGAAATCATATTGAATGTTCAGACCATTGGAATAAAAAGTCCAGGAGGGCAAAACAGACTGGTGCGACATGTTGTGCCATGCGCCCGGAACCAGGATGCTTCCTGAATCATAATAGTTCAACCCATGCCCCGTGTTAAAATCGGTTTCAAATGGAAACGATGTATTCACAGAACGCACAGCGATGTATTTTGAAATACCTTTCCACGTCGCATCAACCGTAAAAGGATCCTGGTCGAGCCCGGAAAATATTTTTCGTTCGGTGGAATAAAAGTTTCCGTAATCATTCGGGTTGGTGTTGAATGTTGAAAAACCGGAATAATTAAAAGTGAAGTTGGTGGCAAACAAAGCCATGGAAGTTTTGGCATTCGTGCCGTTAAAAACCTGGTCGATCCACGTGTAATCGGAAAATGCAGTTTGCGCATTTCTTCCCGGCCACATGTCAGCGCCTGTATAAACATCAAACGGACTTCTGCCCAAACCGGCAGCATAATTCCCGGAATTGGTAACGGTTGTTCCTGAACTCCAGTTGTAATTGGTGAATATACCCGTTGAGTTTTGAAAGAAGTAGGCATTGTTGGCATTCAAACGGTTCTGGTAGGAAACATTTCCATTGGCCAGCAGCGCATCATACCAGATGACCTCACCGCTGTAAGCGCTGTCGAGTTCATGAACAAAAGCCGCAGCGAGCGCACCGGTTGAACTGTTTACCTGTGTTTCAAAATTCAACAGCCAGCCATCGAACTGGTAGTAGTTTGCGATCTCAGCCAGTTTCGCGGCAGCTAAAAAATGCCCGTTTAAATCCTGCTGAAGAAAATTCTGGACGATCGCCTGGGTTCCCCCGTAAGCTGTCGGCGCAAGAAAAACAGTTCCGATTACTTTTACTCCATTCTGATGAGCAGCATCCACCCACGGTTTTGCCGGAACGATTACGGGATACCCGGCGCTCCCGCCGAACCAGGAAAGAATATCGATGTATTGCCAGTGAGAGAAATTGAAAAGATTAAACTGGTTCGACGAATCGATGTAAGGACCGAAATTATTCATGCCGTCAGGACAATAGAGTACTCTTGCATTGGTGTCGCGTGAAATCGAAAGTTGCTGATTCGGAAACTTCATCCTCGAATGAAGCGGCACGTTGCAAATGTTTGCCTGGTTCGGAGTTGATGGCTGCCAACTGAAAAAATCAGTCATGGAAAGAACCAAATTAACCTGTGCGAAAGATGCATTGAAACAGGTGAGAAGAAAGATCACGGGAAGGGATTTTATGTAAAAAAGTTTTCGTGATTTGATTTTCATAACCAGTTTTTTTTCAGGCACTGCAGACAATGATTTGTTTATTCTGATTTGGAAGTCAGGAATGCCGGGTGATGTGGGTTCATTCAGAAGGATGTCAACAAGATAGGAAGAATTTATCGGGTTGTTTACGCGGCCTGTACTTTTGGAAAGCATGAAGACGTCTCCCGCAAAATTCTTCCTCCGGAAAAATAAAGTTTCAGGAATGGTAAACCCTGGAAGCAACGATCAACCCGTTCTTTATGTCAAGCACTTCCGCTACATTCATTTCCTTTTCACCGGGAACGATTCTTTGGTATTCCATGAACACCCGTTCATCATTAGCTGTGATGGTTAATTCACGGTATGCCAAACCGGGCAATCGGTCAAATGCATCCTGCCACCAGGTTCGCATCGCAGTCTTCCCGCTGATGATTCCATGTGTTTCCGGTCTCCGCATTTTCAGCTTCGGACTGAAATGTTTTGCCTCACCGTCATAAAGTGCAAGCAGGTTTTCGATGTTGTGTTCATTAAAGGATGCCAACCACTTTTTGGCAATGAAATAAGTTGTCATGTTTTGATTGTCAATTGAATTTCTCCGGGAAAAGTAATCAAATTTTTTTCCGCGGCGAATGAAACCGGGAATTGATAACTTTCTTTTTAAAAAATATTCAGAAACCAGCGATGACCGATCAATCTTTACATATATGCCATTCGTTTTCTTACACAAGTCAGAATGATATACACCACTTGTCGCTCACTTACCTGTTTTTTGCTTGTTATTATGATGCGAAAAATCAGTTTAAGAAAATATTTTTTTCATAACCATGCCCGGTTTTAGACAGCGGTTTAAGGTATCCGGATAAAGAAGCTTTGGTCACTCAATTATAAGACTTGTGTCATTGTCCAGAGGCGACAAATTTAATTACTTTGACAAACTAAATCCTGCAAATGCTCCTTAACAAACACATCAATAACGATTCAGTAAACAAAGCCAGCCTGATTGCCAGGAACAGTGCTTTGAACCAGTTTTGTTCGGAAGAACAAAAAAAAATCATCGTAGATAATTTGAGTTGCAGGAATTACCACAAAGGGGAGGTGATTTTTTATGAAGGACAACCTTCTTACCTGGTCTATTTTATTGGTACGGGTATCATTAAGCTCTGGAAAGAAGGATTGCATAAGGTTGAACAAACCATCCGGTTCTCCAGGGAAGGAGATATGATCGGTTTCTGGGGTTCATTGGAAAATAAAGATTATACTTTGTCGGCTACGGCCATCACCGATTCTCAATTATGCTATATAAAAAAAGATATATTCCTGCCGATTGTCCGGACCAATTCTTCATTGAATGTTATTCTGCACGATTACATCAAAGAATTAAAAAAAACAGAAGATGATTTAAGGAATATGGCCGAGATGAATGTCAGGGAGAAAGTCACGCATTCTCTTCTCGAACTGATGGAGCTATTCAATAATAAAATGGACGACCATGCATACAAGGTTGTTTTGTCGAGGAAAGAAATATCTGCGTTGTCGGCCATCAGCGAGGACAGGGTAAGCAAGCAGTTGTCTGATTTTAAAAAGGAAGGAATCATCGTGATGGAGGATCACCAAACGTTTATCGATCAGCGTGCCTTGCAGGAAATCATCAGGCCGTACCTGCTTGTGTAATGTTCCCCGAATGGCATCAGTCTTTTCAGCATGCGAGGATACTTTTTTCCGGTTTTTAAAATGGACTTTTTTTCGTTTTGATTCTTTCTGTAAGTAATAAAAAGTATTTCTTTTTCTGACAATTGCCGCAGAAATTATAGCCCACAATCTTTTTTTTGTTTGCCATTGGACAATGCCTGATGTTGCACATGTTGTTGTTTTGCATTGTGAACTGTGTTATCAATTTCCCCAAAACGGCCATGCCTGAATTGCACGATCGCAACACAGGAAAGTGTTATTCAACAAACAGCCGTGGCCTCGATCATTGTCGAGTTGTTTTCAATCCTTTAATCAATCATCAGAATGGGACGCTCTAACTCCAATACCAGTTACCTGAATATGTTATCCGGCAAGAACTCAAGCCAGGATTTAGAAAACAAAGTCAGCATCATTTTTCGAAACAGTGCTTTAAACCAGAGCTGCACGGAAGAACAGAAGAATCTGATCGTGGAAAATATGAGCTGCAGGAATTACCGGAAAGGTGATGTCATCTTTTATGAAGGGCAGCCTTCTTTCCTGATTTATTTTGTTTACTCCGGGATCGTTAAGCTCTGGAAAGAAGGGCTACACCAGTATGGACAAATTATCCGCTTTGCAAAAGAAGGTGATATGATGGGTTTTTGGGGTGCGCTTGAAAACACCAACTATACGCTTACCGCCACCGCCATTACGGATGTACAGTTATGCTACATAAAAAAGGATGTTTTTCTTCCCGTGGTCCAGGCCAACTCATCGCTCAACATTATCCTTCATGATTACATCAAGGAGTTGAAGAAAACAGAAGAGGATTTAAGAAATATGGCTGAAATGAATGTCAGGGAAAAAGTTGCTCATTCCCTTCTCGTCCTGCTTGAACTTTTTAAAAACAAAATGGATGATTTTACCTTCAGGATTGTTTTATCGAGAAAGGAGATCGCTGCCCTGTCAGGTATATGCGTGGACCGGGTAAGCAAGCAATTGTCTGACTTTAAAAAAGAAAAAATAATCATCATCAGCGGAAAAAATAAATTCATTGATCAGAATGCGCTGAATAATATCATATCTGCTCCCAACTACATAAACAAACCTGTAAGTTGATGAGATCGGATTTTTTTGAGGTTGCTGAAATTCAGCCGGATGTCATTCTTCACCACCATCATCGGCTCATGCGCCGGGTAAGTTGTTTTTGTTTGCACACCTGCAATAACTCCAGTCAGCCTGGTTGGCTGTGCTTGCTGTTCCTGACGTTTACAACCCCTGTTATTCTCTCATGATTTCCTTGCCGTTGACTCATCATCATAAGACTTCCAACTGCTTTGCAGGCAATCTTGTTTTTAACAGCCATAATATTTATATAGCATAATGATCCGGAATCGCCATAATATTTATTTGAATTACCGGTTAAGGAATTTAGTAACTAAAAAATATTTTTTATTCAGACAAATGTCGTCAAATGAGAAGCCAACAAACTTTCTATTATAGGACAACGGACAATGCCATGTGTTCCGGATGTGGGCATATTTGTACCGTGAAACAACAAACTCCGGGCGACAATATTCAGATGATAAAAAGAGAAGTAAACTGTTTTACCATGATTGATTCCGGAACAATAATTGAACAGGAGATGAGGATGGATCCCATCATGGTCATGAGTACACAGCCCGGCAGAGGGAGTTTCAAAACACGAAAAGATGAATTTGGTAGTCTGATATAATTCTCACAATCATCAATAAATATTTATGCAACTAATTATTAATGTTATGAAAAACAAAATGAAAATCGCAACGATATCCCTGACTGGAATAGCAGTTGCCAGCTTTCTGATTTTCGGATCCAATGCATTAGCAGGAGGAAATCAAAAAGAAAAGCAGTCAAGCAAACCTTGGCCGTGTCCTGAACGATATGTAAAAATGGTGAACCCCATCAAACCCGACGAAGGGATCCTCGCCGCAGGGAAAGAAGTATGGGAAAACAATTGCAAGTCCTGTCACGGCAGAACCGGAAAAGGTGATGGCCCTAAAGTGAAGAACCTGGATTTCTCTCCTATTGACTTTTCCACGGATGAGTATCAAAGCAAAACCGACGGCGAACTCTTCTGGCGCGCCACAGAAGGAAGGAAGCCGATGCCTCATAACAAAGATAAAATATCAGACATCGAAAGGTGGTCGGTAATCCTGTACACCCGGACGTTTGCCAAAAAAGCCGGCGAGCCTGAAGTGCCTAATCAAAAGGAAAAGTAAAAGCGGGATTCGCCCGTGCCGGGAATTCGATGATGGGCTGCGAGGTGAAATGGAAATGTGAAAAGTATCCATCACCATGTTGCCAGGTTTCCGGAAGGAATTGCAGGACGGCTGCAGAAATGAAAATGGGTCTGACAAGCCCGGTGTCATCACCTGCAATGAAATAAATGAAAGCAGATTATAACACACTATTACATTCTAAATACATCCATTCACCCAACTAACAATTAAAACTATGAAAAACTCAATTCAACATCTGAAATTATTCCTTACAGGAATCCTTGCCACCGGATTTGTTTTATTCGCTATCAACTCTTTTGCAGGAGATGATAAACCTAAGGGAAAACCGTGGCCATGCCCGGAAAAAAATGCTGCAATGAAAAATCCTGCGAAAGCGGATGCCACCACCCTGGCTACCGGTAAAGAACTATATACCCGGAACTGCAAATCATGCCATGGTGAAAAGGGAAAAGGTGACGGTCCGAAAGCAGAAAAGATTGAGATCTCCTGCGGTGATTTCACCGGTGCTGATTTTGCGAAGCAGAGCGACGGAGAACTTTTCTGGAAAACTACTGAAGGAAGAAAGCCAATGCCAAGTTATAAGGAAAAACTCACCGATGACGAAAGGTGGATCGTGATTCATTACATGCGTTCCCTGGGTAAAGGGAAATAACTGAAACTTTCAAACGGCGTGGCCGGGTGATGATTCAGCCACGCCGTAATTAAAAATGATCATGAACAAAATTTAAATTCATTCCTCATGCCACAACAAGTCACTCGCCTCCTGATCGTTTTCGCCGTCTTCATCGGTATGTTTTTGGTCGCCGCTGCATTTTTAAAACCTGCATCCTTCGGAGAATATGGTCATTACCGAGGAAACGCTATAAAGGAAATCGCAGCCAAAGAGATCAAATTTGTCGATAGGAAATCCTGTGCCAATTGTCACAATGATAACAGTGATGCGCTTGCCGGAGCAGAACATGCTTTGATCAACTGCCAGACCTGTCATGGCCCGGGTTACAAACACAATCAATGGTTCGAACAAAACAAGAGCAGGTTCATGCGCCAGGATCCTGCATCGGGTATTTGGACAGTGGACACCATCCTTGTGCGGGCCGCGAAAGATATTCCGGAAGAATACAAACTGTTAAAACCAAATGAACGTGATGCTTGTCTGAAATGTCATGCAATCAATGCTGCAAGACGCGAAAAGGTGGTCAGGCAGATTGATGTCACCGATCATTATGATGTTAAAAAGAAATGTGTTGAATGCCATCCTCCGCATGCTCCAAATTCCTAATTCAAAATAAAATGGAAACAGAAAAAGATAAATCAAAAACAAGAAGGGATTTCTTCAAAGCTTCTGCACTTGTTGCCACGGGACTTGCACTGAATGCTGTAGTCATGAAACCCGGCAGGGCAGCTGCTGAAATTGAAAGGGCAACGGCAGCTAAAATTCCCGATCCCGATGTCCAGTACGGATTCGCCATTGACCTTGATAAGTGTATCGGTTGCGGCAACTGCGCCAAAGCCTGTAAGATTGAAAACGATGTTCCGCAGGAGCCGTTTTATTTCCGAACCTGGGTGGAACAGTACGTGGTGAAATGCGACGAGACGATGAAGATCGAATCTCCCAATGGTGGCATCGACGGCCTGAAGCAGTCGGTGTCAAAGGAAGGTATCGAAAAATCTTTCTTTGTTCCTAAAATGTGTAACCACTGCGCCAAGTCACCTTGCGAACAGGTTTGCCCGGTTGGCGCTACTTTCCGGAGCCCCGACGGTGTTGTCCTGATTGACAAGGAATATTGCATCGGCTGTGGCTATTGCGTTCAGTCGTGTCCGTATGGCTGCAGGTATATTAGTCCTATTACACACACGGTTGATAAATGCACCATGTGCTATCATCGCCTGAAGAAAGGACTGCAGCCGGCATGCGTAGAAGCCTGCCCGACAGGCGCACGGATGCAAGGCAACCTCCGCGATAAAGACGGACCATTGGTAAAATTCATCAAGGAACATAATTGCCGCGTGTTAAAACCTCACCTGAACACAGCTCCTAAATTATTTTATAATTCACTAAGCGAAAAAGTCATTTAATATGGATCCCAACTACCAGCATTTATATGATGCATTGTCAAAAGTCGAAGGCTATATATATCCTAATGAAATTGGTCTGAACTGGGGTATCCTGATTGTTCTGTATCCATACATCACAGGACTTGTAGCCGGGGCATTTATTCTGGCCTCATTAAACCGCGTGTTTAAAGTGAAAGCGTTACGACCGATTTATGAAATATCATTGCTCACTTCCTTTTCATTTCTCTGCGTCGCCACCATGCCACTGATCGCGCATTTGGGGCAGCCTTTACGTTTTTATGAAATGATGATCACGCCGCACCTCACTTCGGCCATGGCCATCTTTGCCTTTGTCTATTTGTGGTACCTCATGGCTGTCCTGTTACTGGAGATCTGGTTTGATTACCGGAAGGACATGGTCATCTGGTCGGGCGAGAAAAAGGGAGTGCTTCGATTGATATACAAAGTCCTTACACTTGGAGTATATGACACCTCACCAAAATCAGTGGCTGTTGATGAACGGCTTGGTTATATCATCACCGTTGTGGGAATCCCGTCTGCGTTTCTTTTGCACGGGTATGTCGGTTTCATTTTTGGTTCACTGAAAGCCAACCCATGGTGGTCGTCGGTAATTATGCCTGTCGTCTTTTTGTTTTCAGCCATGGTATCAGGAATTGCATTGGTGCTCTTCATCTATATGATCATCTCCTGGATCCGGAAGCAGAAGCTGGATATGAAATGCCTCGATTCAATCGGGAAGTTCCTGTTCTATATTCTTATTTTCGATTTCGTTTTGGAATTGCTTGATACCGTTCACCGTGTTTACACGGCAGAGGAATCGTTCGACATCATTTCCATCCTGATGACGAAGTTGTTCTTTACGTTGACCATCGGGCAGTTGCTGCTGGGTACGTTCATACCGCTTCTCGTTCTTGGTTATTTCCAGTTTTCCAAACCAAAAGATGCCATCAGGAAAGCAAGTTATTTCATCATCAGCATCCTGGTTCTCGGCGGTATCTTCTGTATGAGATGGAACGTGGTAATCGGCGGACAGCTCTTCTCCAAAAGTTTCATGGGCTTTACAACCTATAAGGCGAGGCTGCTCGGTGCGGAAGGACTTCTCAGTTCCATTGTGATCATGATTATACCGTGCCTCATTCTTGCGGCGCTGCTGTGGCTGCTTCCGCCATGGAAAAAGAAAAACATGGAGGCTTACTGACGTTCCTGTTCAGGATTCCAATTGAGTAGCTCAGGTCACTCAATAAAGAAGGGAGTAATGGAAAGCAAGGTAGCCCACTGTCGCTTTTCATTTTTTGAATCTTTTGATTTGGGTATGAATAACTCCGCATCTGTCAAATCCAGGTGCGGAGTTTTTTTTGTTGCACCGTTTTCATTTCATACCATCTTTTTGTTCGGCTGTTTTATTTTGTAACTTGCAAAATGAAAACATTTTGGTTGTTGATTTTTTTGCTTACTACTTCTATTTGTTTTTCTCAAGGTATCAATAACCTTTGGCTCATGGGATATGTGAGTTGGTCTGGAGTTCCATTTGGTGGGACCAATATGAATTTCATAGGAGGTAGCTTAAACATTACTTATCAAAATCGTATCATGAATTTTGAGGAAACCAATGGAGTAATATGTGATCGAAATGGTAACTTTTTGTTTAGCTCCAACGGAGTTTTTATTGCGAATGCTCAAAACGATACTATGGTAAATGGAAGTGGCTTAAATCCAGCATTTTATACAACTCAAACATCACACGATAGTTTTGGACTTGCGCTGCCACAAGGAAATTTAATAATTCCCATTCCTGATGATTCAATGAAATATTATTTATTTCATGAAACATCTGATGATTATGGAAACACTTATTGCGCATTGTATCTTTATTATTCAATCATTGATATGGCTCAAGACAGCGGTCGGGGAGCAGTAACGCAAAAAAATGTAGTATTGCTTAATGATAGTTTGGTTGCAGGTAGATTAACTGCCTGTAAGCATGCAAACGGAAGGGACTGGTGGTTGATTGCACATCGTAATTTATCAACCAGGTATTATAAATTTCTTATTACGCCGTATGGAATCCAAGGCCCATTTATTCAAGATGTAGGGTCTTTTAGAAATCTTCATTTTGGGCAATGTGTTTTTTCACCTGATGGAACTAAATTTGCATACTATGAGCCAGTACTCGGGAATTTGGATATTTTTGATTTTGATCGTTGTTCGGGTAATTTCAGTAATTTAACTCATATTGTTATTAATGATAGTGCAGGTATTGGCGGAACTGCTTTTTCCGCAAATTCTCAAATTCTGTATGTTTCCTCTATGAATTATGTTTACCAGTTTAATGTAAGTGTAGTAAATATTCCCGCAACACAAACAACAGTTGCTGTTTACGATGGATTTTATTCACCCCAACCCCCATTAGCTACAGTTTTCTTTTTGTCACAATTAGCTCCTGATGGAAAGATTTATATCAATTGTGGCAATGGGACTTTAGATATACACGTCATTAATTATCCAGATAGTTTAGGTTTAAGTTGTAATTTATGTCAGCATTGCATTCATTTACCAACCTTCAATGCTTTTACAATTCCAAACCACCCGAATTATTTTTTAGGTGCAGAAACCGGTAGCTTATGTGATACTGTGCTTGCAACCAATTATTCAAATTTGTCTTTTACTGGTTCTCTC
>JAPLDA010000021.1 GCA_026391945.1 Bacteroidota bacterium
AATATTACAGATTCTGAGCATCAGTATTTTTGACAGAGTCCCCGTCAATCAACTGTTTCAGACCTCAATAAAACAAAATTTCAAAGAACTAAATTCTAATCAATTGAATATCTTTGAGTAATATCAAAACACTAGTGATTTGTTATAAAATAAAATTTCCTTATGAATAATCGCATTGGTTGCTGGGGTTTTATTTTAATTTGCGGTCTTTTAGGCTTATTGATTTCTGTTTTTGAAGCAATTGGAAATTTTATAAGTGATAATTCTACGGATGTTCTAATAGCATTTATTTTTATCGCAGTCCTAATAATTATTGTATGGAGATATAAGATGTCATTGGCTTCAATAAAAGTAAAAGAACAAAAAATTGCAGAAAAATTGAGATTAGAAAATCAATACAATTACTTTAAAGAAATTATTGCAAACAATAGTCTTTACATTGATAAGTTCAAAATAATTGCTGAAAGAAAAGTTTTCTATTCGGATGATTACGGAGATGAGCAGATAAATTCAGAAGCGTTAGAGAATGAAGTTGAAGTAGTATTGGAAAAAATGAATTGGTTTAGACCTCAATATAATGATGACGAAAATTTATCGATAAAGACAATGCTTACTGATTACTTAACAACCCGTTTGTATGATTATCATGGATATAATAAAAAGGGGATTACAAATACAGAGTTTGATAGTATGACTGGTACTGAATTTGAAATTCATGTATCAAAAGTTTTAGAATGCCATAATTATATTGTTACTCATTCAGGTAAATCAGGAGATCAGGGAGCCGATTTAATTATTGAAAAAGATGGCGAAAAAATTATTGTTCAGGCTAAACGCTATTCCGGAAGTGTTGGGAATAAAGCTGTTCAGGAAGCTATCGGTGCAGTTGGTTTTTATGATTGTGACAAAGGTTGGGTAATTACTAATTCAACTTTTACCAAATCAGCAGAAGCTCTCGCGAAAAAAAATAATATTACTTTAATAGATGGCTACGAACTTCAGCGAAGTTTTCTTTTTAAAACTGAAGTAAGAAATTCCTTGTCAACTGGTGAAGAGATAACTATTAGTAACTTCATTAATGAATTGTTGAGTACACTCCGGACAATTGACATAAAAAAAATGCCGACCATTGATTTTTTTTCCGCTCCAAATAATTCTAATAAAGATATTGATTTAGCAATGAGTGTTCTTGTTTTCGATGTATGTACGGCTACTAATTATTTAGACATTGTATTTGATAAGAAAACTTTGGAAAGTGAAATGATTTTATTCTCGATGGGATCAATAATAAAACCTCAATCATATTCCGATTTATCCGAAGAAGATAGGAAGACATTAATAGATGGGATTGTAGAATTTCGCTCCTTAAAAAATGATATAAAATATAACAATAGCATTTTTGTTAGTCAAGAGGTTCTAAAAAATGAACCGGAAAAATTATTAACATATAACCTGATATTTAGGCAGTTTTTATCTCTAATAACTACTTGTGATATTGAATTGACCAAAAAGGAGGAAGATTTACTCAATCAAATAAAGATTATTCCAAAAACGGGCAATGTTTGAGAGTTTGCATTGAATAGAACCAGGTTGTTGACTCCACAAAGACAGGAAAAAACACCTGCCATTTCAATAAATTCAAACGCATTCAAAAATCCGCTTTCCGCAATCAAACGAACTGCCATCTTGGCAAGCCCGTTAAATAAATTTATCTTTGTCGCATGTCGTTCGAAGAAAACAAAACAATGGATGAATCGCGCCAGGGAGAAGTACTGGTGAAGGAATCGGCGGTTGTGAACCCGGATGCAAAAAAACTGTACCTCGAAAGTTATGGCTGCGCCATGAACTTCTCTGACAGTGAAATTGTTGCATCCATCATGACGGATCTGGGATTCATCACCACCTCCACTACCGAAGATGCCGATGTTATTTTCCTGAACACCTGCGCCATCCGCGACAATGCCGAACTGCGAATCTGGGCGCGGCTGAAAGATTTTAAAAAGAAGAAGGTCCATAAACCATCATTGATCATTGGCGTTTTGGGTTGCATGGCCGAACGCCTGAAAACAAAACTGCTGGAACAGGAAAAACTGGTTGACCTCGTGGTGGGCCCGGATTCGTACCGCGATTTAGGCAACCTGATCACTTCTGTCGAATCCGGACAAAAAGCGGTGAATGTTTTATTGAGCCGTGAAGAAACCTATGCTGAAATAAGTCCTGTACGCCTGGGAAGCAACGGCATCTCCGCTTTTATTTCCATTACCCGCGGATGCGACAACATGTGTTCGTTTTGCGTGGTTCCTTTTACTCGAGGAAGAGAACGCAGCCGTGATCCGGAATCCATATTAAATGAAGCAAGACAATTATTCGAAAGCGGCTATAAAGAAATCACACTACTCGGTCAGAATGTCGATTCCTATGTGTGGCATCCGGATACGAATACGAAGAAGGAAATTTATAAAAGAACAGGAGAAACGGGGAACGCGGGGAATGGGAGAATGGGAGAACAGGAGAAACATGGTGAGGATCACCGATTCGAATATACTGATACGGTAACATTCGCCGGCCTCCTCGGCATGGTTGCAGAAATAAGCCCGGAACTGCGTGTTCGCTTTTCCACATCCAATCCACGCGACATGACTGATGCTGTTTTGGATGTGATGAAAAAACACGACAACATCTGTAAGTACATTCATCTTCCTGTTCAGAGCGGCAGCAGTGAAATGCTGGAACGGATGAACAGGGGTTATTCGCGGGAAGATTACATCAGAAGGATTGAAAAAATCAGGGAAGTGCTTCCCGGCTGTGGTATTTCCACCGATATCATCACCGGTTTCTGCGGTGAAACGGAAGAAGAACACCGCGATACCCTTTCGCTGATGGAATGGGCGGGTTATGAATATGCTTATATGTTTAAATATTCTGAGCGCCCCGGAACGCAGGCGGCACGGCAGTTTACAGATGACATACCGGAAAAGGTGAAAGCGGCACGGTTGTCTGAAATCATCAGCCTGCAATCGAAACTTTCTCATCAAAGCAATTTGAAAGATTTGAATAAAACTTTCCGCGTGCTGGTCGACAGCGTTTCGAAACGTTCCAAAAATCATCTTAGCGGAAGAAATGATCAGAATAAAGTGGTGATCTTTCCCCGTGAAAAAAACAGACCAGGCGATTACGTGAATGTACTGGTAACGGATTGTACGCCGGCGACGTTGCTGGGACATGTCATATAAAATCAGTTTCTAAAAAAATGTCTCAACAGGAAATAAATAAAATCATCATTGATTACCTGCTACCATACGAGCCGGTGAAGATCGGCTTATTCGGATCGCGTGTACGTGGAGACAATCGCCCTGACAGTGATTTTGATATCCTGATTGATGTTAAAAAACGGATTTCACTTTTCACTTTTGTAAAAATGGAAGACGAACTTTCAGATAAACTTGGAGTTAAAGTTGACCTTATTCCTGAAAACTCCATTAAAAATGAGCGGTTAAAAAAATACATTTCACAGGATCTGAAAATTATTTTTCCATGCTAAAGGATGACACTATTTATCTTGAACATATTCTTGATTCTCTTCACAGGATTGAAGAATACCTGCTGGATGTAAATGAAGTTGTTTTCAGCAAAAATCTTTTACTTCAGGATGGAGTCACAAGACAATTTGAAATTATCGGAGAAGCCGCGAAACGGGTCAGCGCAGATTTTAAAAAAAATCATGCGGACATCCCATGGAAACGATGGCTGACATGAGAAATAAATTAATTCATGATTATTTCGAAATCAGGTTTGATATTTTGTGGGAAACAGCAAAGACAGATGTTCCGCCTCTCATTGCACAAATAAAATCGCTATTGAATTCTTAAATGACAAGCCTCGAAATAAAACAACGCTTCAAAATCATCGGTAACTCACCGCTGCTGGATCATGCCATCAACGTGGCGAGGCAGGTGGCGCCGACTGAAATTTCCGTTCTCATCAGCGGTGAAAGCGGCGTCGGTAAAGAAGTGTTTCCGCAGATCATTCACCAGCTCAGCGCACGCAAACACGGGCCATACATTGCCGTGAATTGCGGAGCGATTCCCGAAGGAACGATTGACTCCGAATTGTTCGGTCATGAAAAAGGTTCATTCACCGGGGCGCATGAAGCACGCAAAGGGTATTTTGAAGTGTCGAACGGCGGAACCATTTTTCTCGATGAAGTCGGTGACCTCCCGTTAAATACGCAGGTGCGTTTGTTACGTGTTCTTGAAACCGGGGAATTCATAAAAGTCGGTTCTTCAAAAGTTCAGAAAACCAATGTACGCGTGGTTGGAGCTACGAATATTGATTTGCTGAAAGCCATCGAACACGGCAAGTTCCGCGAAGATTTGTATTACCGGCTGAACACTGTTCCGATCCGCATTCCTCCGCTGCGCGACCGGAAAGAAGACGTGTACCTGATCTTCCGGAAATTTGCATCTGATTTTTCAGAACGGTACCGTGTACCGGCTTTGACATTACAGCCGGAAGCGCAAAAACTGCTGATTGATTACCGCTGGCCGGGAAATATCAGGCAGCTGAAAAACATCACCGAGCAGATGTCGATCCTGGAAAAGATCCGCGACATCACAGGAGAAACGTTGCTGAAGTATCTTCCTCCTGCTCCGTTCAGCAACTTACCCGTATTGATGAAAGACGGAACGAAAGGCAACAACGAGTTTTCTGAACGGGACCTGTTGTATAAAGTGTTGTTTGATATGAAGAAGGACATGAACGACATGAAGCAACTGGTGAATGATCTTTTGCAGAATGCCTCGGCCGATCCCGAATGGAGAGAACACAATGCCCATCTCATCAGCAAGCTGAACGTGGAGTCAAATCCTGTCATTCATACGTCTGATCCGAATATCACCATTCAATCAAAAATAGAAACCGCGCCGGTACAGCATCATGTGGAAGTGGAAGAATCGCTTTCCCTGGAAGAGAAAGAAAAAGAGTTTATTAAAAAAGCGCTGACCAAACATAAAGGACGCAGAAAAAATGCCGCGAAGGAACTTGGAATATCAGAACGGACGTTGTACAGGAAGATGAATGAGTACGGGATTCATTGATTTGAGATTTGGAGATGTGATGATGTGATAATTGGCCAATGAAACAAAGAATAACGCAGAAGAAAGAAATAATAATGAATAAAAGGAATCATATTGGAATTTTGAAAAAGTGGTTTCGCTTCTTTTCCAATATTCATTATTCATTATTCATTATTCCATTTTCAATCTTACTTATTACTTATTCATTTTTACTTATTACTTCATGTAAAGTCAACTACTCCATGACCGGCGCTTCCATTTCCCCGGAGGTAAAAACGTTCATGGTAAAATATTTTCAGAAGACTTCCGCACTCGGGCCGTCTTCGCTCAGCCAGCTGTTCACCGAAAAACTGAAAGACAAATTTCTTTCCCAGACAAGTTTAAAACTGACCGATAAAAACGCTGACCTTGTCTTTGAAGGTTCCATCAGCAACTACATGGTGACACCGCTTGCCATACAAGCCAATGAAACGGCGGCGAAGAACAGACTTACCATTACCATCACGGTGAAGTTCACGAATATCACCAATGAAAAGCAAAATTTTGAAAGTTCTTTTTCAAGGTTCGCTGACTTCAGCAGCAGCCAGAGTCTTTCGGTAGTGGAAACCGATCTCATCACTGAAATCAATGATCAGCTCGTGGACGATGTCTTTAACAAAGCTTTTATCAACTGGTGATGGAACAAAAACAATTTACTGAACTGATGGATGCCGGTGTTCCGCCGGGAAAGGAAACCCTTTCCATGCTCCAGGATTTCGTAAGCCGTTTCCCCTATTGCCAGACCGGTCATCTTTTGCTTGCCAAATGCCTCCACGACCAGCACAGCATTCATTTTGATCAGCAACTGAAAACAGCGGCCGTTCATGTGGCCGACCGGAAAATTCTGTATGCATTCATTCACCGGGAAGAAAAAAGAACGGAAGAAAATATCCTGGCATTCACCGATGAACCGGTTTTCCCGTTCAGGCAGCCCGTGACAACAGAAGAAAAAAATATCCCGGCTCCTGTCGATACGGCAAATGAAAATGTGTTCAAAGAAACATCGCTGCCTGAAAATGTTTTCAGCGACAGCTTTACTGCCCCGGAAATAAAAGAAACAATTTCAGCAGAAATAAAAACGGAGGACATCACAGAAGAACGGTCGGAGCAGGAAGAATTGTTTCGTGAGTGGTCGGCCGATCCGGAAACTTCCGGTCACGATGCTGAAGAAAAGCCGGTGATGACGGAAGATCCGCATGAAATCATCAGGAAGAGATTGAGTGAGATTCTTGGAAATAATCCGGAGGCAGGTGTAAAAAAAGAAGTGATCTCTGAACCGGAAATTCCTGTTGAAGTGCCAGACGAACCCATTGCTATCAGCGCCCCGGAAAATACAGAAGAAGAAAAATCTGCGGAAGAAATAAAGCCACGCCGGGAAGAGGAAGAAATCATTGCCGAACAGGCTGAAAAAGTTCTCGATGTGATTGACCGGATCGGGCTGGAACATGCCATGGAGGAAACCATCCTTCACTCCATCGAAAAACTTCCGTTCATCAGTCCCGGTAAAGAAGAAACGGTTTCTGTTTCGCAGGCTGAACCGCTGCCCGGCGAAACACATACTTTTATTGAATGGCTGAAAATAAAATCCCAACAGCGTTACGGGACGATCGAGGAAATTCATGCCGATGAAACTACCCCGGAAGAGCAACCCGAAGAGGTAATGGAAGATGCCGAAAGTGATCCCGATCCTGTGAGTAAACAGGAACTCATCGATCAGTTCATTGCCACAGAGCCGAGAATCGTTCCGTCGAAAGCAGAATTCTATTCACCTGTAAACCAAGCCAAAAAGAGTATTGCCGAACACGATGACATCATTTCGGAGACGCTGGCGAGGATCTATTTTAACCAGGGAAACCTGCTGAAAGCCAGGTCAGGATTCGAAAAATTAAGTTTGCTTCATCCCGAAAAAAGCAGTTACTTTGCGACCCTTATTCAGGAAATTGATAATCTCTTAAACAAGCAAGAATAATGTATACAGTTGTAACCGTTTTGATCATCATCGTTTGTGTTCTTCTCATCCTCGTTGTATTGGTTCAGAATTCAAAAGGAGGCGGACTGGCTTCCGGTTTCGCCGGTTCAAACCAGGTGATGGGAGTAAAAAAGACTTCTGACTTTATTGAAAAATTAACCTGGGGATTGGCTCTCACTTTGGTGGTTTTATGCCTCGTTGCCAGTTTCAGCTTACCAAACAAAGACGCACGTACAGCAGGCAGTTCTATCCAGGAACAAATTGATAATGCCAGTTCAGCACCGCAAAAAACTCCGGCGCAACAACCGGCACAACAGCCTGTTCAGAACCAGCCAGCTCAGCCGGCTCAGCCGGCTCCAGCGAAGAAGTAATTCTCAGGCTGTCGTCTTTCTCCTGTTAACATGAGGTGTCACGATGTCATTGTAAAACAGGACATCATTTTTCCGATGACAGACGGTGAAAGAAAAATTGACAGGAAAACTGACTTATCCTATTTGCATCAGCCTGTGGCATCATAATCGACAGGCGCGAAACGAAATCAATAACCCGCGAAAACGGGATTTAATTTTTTAACCATCTAAATCAAAAAAAATAACATGAGCAAATTCAGTATCAAACCAATTGCAGGAACCCAGAACCGGGTGATCGTTGAACCTGCAAAGGCGGAAGAAAAAACAGCCAGCGGAATCATCATTCCTGACACAGCAAAAGAAAAACCTCAGCAGGGAACCGTCGTTTCCATCAGTGAGGTGGACGAAAAAGGCAACAAGCCGTCGGTAAAAGTCGGCGACAAAGTATTGTACGGTAAGTATGCCGGAACTGAAATCACGCACACGGGCAAAGAATACCTGATCATGCGTGAATCCGACATTTTCGCAATCCTTTAATATTGGTTGATTGAGTTGATGGAGTTGATTGGGTTGATTCAGGATCATTAACTGACACCTTTCAATTCATATATCAACTGCGTATTCGACTGAATCAACATTTTAGAAATTAATAACAAAATCTCAAATCTTAAAATCCTAAATCAACAATAAACCATGGCAAAAGAAATAACATTCGACCTCGAAGCACGCGACGCGCTGAAAAGAGGCGTTGACGCATTAGCAAATGCAGTAAAAGTTACGCTTGGTCCAAAAGGACGCAACGTAATCATTGATAAAAAATTCGGTTCACCGATCATCACCAAAGACGGTGTGACTGTGGCGAAAGAAATCGAACTGAAGAACGCCATTGAAAATATGGGCGCCCAGATGCTGAAAGAAGTTGCCAGCAAAACCGCTGACATCGCCGGCGACGGAACGACTACAGCAACGGTACTTGCACAAGCCATCGTGACTGCCGGTTTGAAAAACGTTGCTGCCGGTGCGAACCCGATGGATTTAAAACGCGGTATCGACAAAGCGGTTGATGCAGTAGTTGAATCTCTTCGCAAACAAAGCAAAGCGGTAGGCGACGACAACAAAAAAATTGAACAGGTGGCTTCCATTTCTGCGAACAACGATTCTGAAATCGGAAAACTGATTGCACAGGCGATGCACAAAGTGAAAAAAGAAGGTGTGATCACTGTGGAAGAGGCAAAAGGTACCGAGACAACCATGGAAGTGGTAGAAGGTATGCAGTTCGACCGCGGTTACATCTCTCCTTATTTTGTGACCAATGCCGACAAGATGGAAACTGTGTTAGAGAACGTACATATTTTATTGTACGATAAAAAAATCAGCAGCATGAAAGAACTGTTGCCTTTGCTTGAAAAACAAGTTCAGTCAGGTCAGCCGCTTTTGATCATCGCTGAAGACATCGACGGAGAAGCGTTGGCAACTCTCGTTGTCAACAAAATCCGCGGTTCACTGAAAGTTGCTGCTGTGAAAGCTCCGGGCTTTGGTGACCGTAGAAAAGCCATGATGGAAGACATCGCCATCCTTACTGCAGGAACGCTGATCAGCGAAGAGCGTGGTTTCAAACTCGAGAACGCTGACCTTACTTACTTAGGAAAAGCGGAGAAGATCACCATCGACAAAGACAACACTACCATCGTAAACGGAAAAGGCAAAAAAGCTGACATCGTTGCACGTGTGAACCAGATCAAAGCACAGATCGAATCGACTACTTCTGACTACGACAAAGAAAAACTGCAAGAGCGTTTGGCGAAGTTAGCCGGTGGTGTTGCCGTATTGTATGTGGGCGCGCCTACGGAAGTGGAAATGAAAGAGAAGAAAGACCGTGTGGACGATGCATTGCATGCAACACGCGCAGCTGTTGAAGAAGGAATCGTTGCCGGTGGTGGTGTGGCTTACATCCGCGCTTCTGCTGCCATCGAAAAACTCACCGGTGCGAACGAAGACGAAACAACCGGTATCCAGATCATCAAACGTGCTTTGGAAGAGCCGCTTCGCATGATCGTTCAGAACGCAGGCGTGGAAGGTTCTATCGTTGTTCAGAAAATCCGTGAAGGAAAAGAAGACTTCGGTTACAATGCCCGCACCGACAAATATGAAAACCTGTTTGCAGCCGGTGTCATCGACCCGACCAAGGTAACACGTGTCGCTCTTGAAAACGCTGCTTCTATTGCCGGTATGTTGCTCACCACAGAGTGTGTACTTGCCGACATCAAAGAAGACAAACCTATGGGAATGCCGGGCGGTATGCCAGGTGGCATGGGTGGTGGAATGGACTACTAAGAATTTCGGATTTGGAGATTTTGAGATTAAAGGATTTAAATATCCGGAAATCCCAAATCCGAAAATTTGAAATTTGATAAAGCCCTTTCGATGAAAAGTCGAAAGGGTTTTTTATTGGGCATTAAGTGGAGTTGGGACAATTTATAATTCGGGATTTTTGTATTTGGGATCAGGGGCGTTAAAAAATCCTATCGACCTGAGTTGATTTTTTCTTTGCGGCTTGGCGCCTTGGCGCGAAAACATTTTCGCGCCAAGGCGCCAAGCCGCAAAGTTTTTTTGACCACTGCCATCATTCGTTTCTGTTTTCACAAAAACCGCCAAACAGTTGTTGATACATTTCCCTGAATTGGAAAAAACAATCTGTCATCTTCCCTAAAAAATTATTTCCTTGTGCTTACAATGCACGTATCGATATCAGGAAATTTTAAATCCGGTTTTCAACCATGGTACTGAGCCGCTTCTGGTCGGTGATGATTGCCGGCAGCATCCTCTACATTCTCGTGATGCTCGCTACCGGCCGCCTGTACACGATTACGCACGTGGTAAACGGAAAACAGAACGATGCACTCGTTGTTTCTGAAATTCCCGCGAAAGATTTTTCGTTGATGGATTCCGCCCGCTATGCTGCACTTGAGATCAACAAAACTACCGGCATTCAAACCGGCGATACGTTGTACCAGTTAACCGATAATGGAATGATTCAGTTGTCGGTTGGAAAGCAACAGTCAGACGGCATTTTCATGACCTGCAGAAATACGATCATGGATCTGTGGTTGCCACTCATCGGCTACCTTACTTTTTTTTGTGGTCTGCTTCATCTCCTGAGCGATTCGGATGCGATGCGCGGACTGGCAAAATTTTTAACGCCGCTGTTTGAAAAAATATTTCCCGGTCTTCCATCCGGACATCCTGCTTACGGTTACATGACGATGAACTTCGCTGCCAACTTTCTCGGCCTCGACAATGCCGCCACGCCGTTCGGGTTGAAAGCCATGGAGAGCATGCAGGAAGTAAATGAAAACAAAGCGAAGGCATCCGACAGCCAGATCATGTTTTTGTGTTTACATGCTGCCGGGCTTACGCTCATCCCAACATCCATCATCGGTTACCGTGCCGCGCAGCATGCAGCGAATCCTGCCGACATCATGTTACCCGTTATCATCACATCGTTTGTGGGAACACTGGCGGCGCTCATCTTCGTAAGCATCAGGCAACGCATCAACCTATTGAACTGGATTATTATTTCGGTGGTAACGGGTATCAGCGCCGTGATCGGGCTATTGATGTATTACATCACGCGGCTCAACGGCATCGAAAAATTTCATTTCACCGGGAACCTCAGCAACGGTGTTTTGTTATTCATCATTCTCGCTATTGTGTTGTATAGTGTTTTTAAAGAAAAAGCTTTCAGGGAAAAGCAAACCAACATCTTCGATTCGTTTGTGACCGGTGCGAAAGACGGCTTCACCACCGGCGTGCGCGTACTGCCTTACATGGTTGCCATGCTCGTTGCGCTGAGTATTTTCCGTAACTCAGGATTGATGGACATTGTGATGAAAGGAGTTTACTCTGCTCTCGGTTTTTTCGGTGTGGACCACCGCGTAACCGATGCTATTCCCGTGGCGCTCATGCGGCCGTTCAGCGCGGGAGGTTCACGCGGCTTCATGCTCGACGCGATGAAAACTTATGGCGCCGATAGTTTAACGGGACAACTCTCCTGCCTGTTCCAGGGTGCCGCCGAAACCACTTTTTATGTGATTGCGCTTTACTTCGGCTCCGTGAACGTAAAGGAAACACGCTACACGCTCAGCATCATGCTGCTCGTTGACCTGGTGTGTGTGATTACGGGTATAGTGGTTTGCAAGATGTACTTCTAATAAACTATTTACTGTCCTAGTCTAATAATAATAAATGAAATTCACATCATCCGCGTATACAAAATGAATTTAATTAATATTTATAATTCAGATTCACTTATTCGTATTGCTGCATTTGAATGGTTGAAGAAACAGATGCAAATTAATGGCGATGTTCTTGATTACGAATTGTTAAGGAATGGATTTGAATATAGAGGTGAGAAAATTCATTTGGTTGGTCAAACCGGAATTTGGAAACCCCGTCAATGTAAATATCCCATTTCCATCCTTACATCAATTCGAAGTAAGTATGAAGATGCCATGCGTGATGATGATTATATAGTTTATAGTTATCGTGGAACTGATCCAAATCATCACGATAACGTTGGTTTACGAAATGTCATGCAGAAGCAATTGCCATTAATTTATTTATTAGGAGTTTCGCGCGGAAGATACATTCCAATTTTCCCTTCCTTTATTCATCACGATGATCCAAAAAATCTGCGAATTCTTTTGCAAGTTGACACTCGAATGGCTCAATCCAAAATTGAATTAAATGATATTATAAAAGATCCAGTACGTGATTATATGACAGTTGAAGTCAAACGAAGAACTCATCAAGGCATTTTCAGAGAAAACATTTTACATGCATATAAGTGCCAATGTGCTTTTTGCAAAATTCGCCATACACCCTTATTAGATGCTGCTCATATTATTGCAGACAATGAACTCAAAGGAGAACCGGTTATCCCAAATGGGCTTGCCTTATGTAAAATCCATCATGCCGCCTTTGACGCAAACCTAATGGGTGTTACACCTGATTTTATTATCAAAGTCAAGGAAGATTTACTATATGAAATTGATGGGCCAATGTTACAACATGGAATAAAGGAATTAAATAATAATAAGATTATTCTACCTTCAAAAAACGAATGGAAGCCAGATAAATCAAGGCTTGAATTACGATATCAAGCGTTTTTAAAAACCGGATAATTTGATAGAAAATTACATTTAAACCAACACAATGTAAAGGGCAATTATTTACGCAACCTTTAAAGCCCTTTATTAACCATACCCAAGTCAAATACCTCTTTCTGGAAAAAGAAAATAACAGACAACATCAAACGTGATGAGATAGTAAGGAGGCAATTGAAAAAAGGGCGGCTGGAAGATAATTACCCTTTAGGAATGTCAGCTTAAGCCGGCTAAGAGAACTCGCACTTTTCAAAATCT
>JAPLDA010000008.1:0-16373 GCA_026391945.1 Bacteroidota bacterium
TGACCTCGTGGCGCGCATGGGCGGTGATTGGTACTGCCGTGCTTCCGGGCCGGCATTGTTCCATGTCCCCAAGCCGAATGCAAAACTCGGAATCGGGATTGATCGCATCCCGGAACCCATCCGTCATTCAAAAATACTGACAGGCAATGACCTCGGACAATTAGGCAATGCAGAAACTTTACCTTCACAAAATGAAATTGATGAGTTCAGACACTCATTGCAATTCACGGATTTGAAAAAGCAGTTTGAAAAAAATCCGGAACTTGAAACACATTTGCATCTTCTCGCTAAAGAGTTTTTAGCAAAAGGGGACGTGAATGAAGCGTGGAAAGTTCTGTTAGCTGCACGATGAATTACCTGCATCCTTTCGAATATAGTTTTTCGATATCGTCGTAATATTCCTTTTTCTCCTGGTCGGTCATCAGGTATTCTTTTGTAGCGAGATCCTGGTACAGCAATTCATAATGTGAAAGCATGGCGCGGTCAAGGTCTTTGAGAATTTCCTGGAAAGCAAGGGACCGGATGTCGTAAGCCGCTTTACCACTCACGTCGATGCCGGCTTTATGGAGATGATCACATTCAATCCGGTAAATTTCTTCCAGCTCCGGCATGTATTCACCCTTTGCCGGAACCTGGTGAGTACAGGAAAACAAGAACATCACGGTGAAGACGATAACCCATTGAAGTGTCCCCGGAATTAATTTCATTGAATGTGTCATCGTGTATTTTTCAATTTTACTTTGCAAAAATAAAAAATCAGAATGGCCAAATCCAACAAATCGATTGATTTGATTCTAAAAAAATATTTCATCCTTTCATTTTTCACCTCCTGAATTCATACGAATCATCGGTATGAATGAATTCAATTTTCAGATCATCAAAATAAGTGGTGTCAGTTCCATTTTCTTCTTTGAAATAAACGGCCACGCTGTCGCCCGGAAGAACATCGTCGGGAATAGTCAACCCGACCTGGTATTTTTTCCATTCTAATTTTTGCAGGCAGGCCGTCATATAAAAAGGATTGCCGCTGATGACTTTCCCTTCCCTGGCAAAATCAATGAACAAAACAGGGTTGTTTTTTTCTGAAATGATTTTGGCCATGGTGGTGATACGTACAATGGAATAGTCGCCGGGAGTCATGAAGGAAGGAAGCTTGAAAAATTCCTGTTCACTCAATGGATGTGATGGGGAGACAAAAGTGGATCTTTTTCCGGAGACAAAATCATTCGCTGTCAGGTTGGAATCTGTTTTCTCATCAAAGTTGAAAGTAAATTCCGTTTTATCCGTGATTGAATTTTTTGGAACGGGATAAAATGAATACGGTCCGGTGATAAAGAAATTTTCAACATACGTTTCCGATGTTCCGTACTCACCGGGGATGATACCGTGTTTGTATTGATACGTTTGAAGAAAACACAGCGGAACCGTCATGAAGGCAACGGCGGGTGAAATGAATTTTAATCTCCGATCATAAAAGTATTTGAACAGCATGGCAGCCTGCAAAGCGATGAGGCTGTAAAAGTCGATGTAAATACGCTGACCGAAAGAAGTCGAGCTGTACGTCCAGCACCACCAGCAACTGGAAACATAAATAAAGGTTCCCCAGAAAAGAAGCAGGTTGATTTTATCCTTTGATTGTTTAAAGAAAAATATTCCCGCCAAACCAACGACCATAAAAGGTGAATAGAGGATCCATCCTTTCCGGAAACTGAACAACACATCCAACACATGTGGTTTGTTAAGAAAATAATGTTCGCCGTTATAAGGGTTCAGAAAAATTCTTCCTGTTTGAATGTACCAGTACCAGCAAACGCGCCCGACGATGAGGAAAGCGATGATCATTCCTGTGATTCCCGCAACGGTAAATAAATACTTCTTTACGATTTCGAATAACCTGGTTTTTGTTAAACCGAAAAACGGGAGCACGATCAATATCCAAATGTTTTGCGGGCGCAGGGAAACAACGAGCGCAATAAAAATAAAACTCCATGCAAGTGCAGCGCCTTTCTTTTCATATCGATCATGAAAGAGACGAATGACAAACCAAAAAAATGCTGCGATGAGAAAAAAAGAATAGCTGTGAGTCTGCGACGACCATGCCGCTGAATACAGGAGCATGTTGGTGCCGAACAAAATAATGGTTAACGTGATGGACTGAATGAAAGAAGGAATTTCAAAATGAGAAAGAATCTTCTTTGTGAATTTCAACCCGAGATAGGTATAGAAAACTCCGGCAACGCCAATGGCATACTGGTAAACATCAGAATATCCATCGGCGGGAAAATGAAAAAGCAACGCCAGCAGGTGTGCCAGTAAAAAAAACGGCATCCATAACAACGACACTCCGGGAAAATATTTGTTCACGCGAATGCCGTCAAACGCATTGATGAAATTTCCTGTCGGCGGGTTGTAACTCGGATAATAATATTTTTTTGAAACCTCGTTGAAAAAACTGAAAGTAAAATCATGATAAATAAAAGCTGCAGGAAGGTACACGTAGTAGCCATGTCCTTCAGCCATGATCACCTGATCATACTTGTTGTTTAAATCTTTGGTGTAAAAGAAATAACCGGTCAGTATGATCAGAAGAATTCCGCAGATGTATTTGTTGATGAAATTCATAATGGCCCGGCAATCATTCGAACAGTTTTCAATACGTCAAACGTAAAAAGAAATTTTTACTCGTACCGGAGGGCTTCAATCGGATCGAGCCGCGCGGCCTTGGACGCCGGATAATAACCTGACACCACGCCGACGAAGAAACAAAGCAGCAGCCCTGAAAGGATCCACAGCCAGGGAATGATAAAACCGACATCAATGATCAACGACATGATGTTGCCTACACAGATACCTAAAATGATTCCGAGAATTCCACCCATCTGGCAGATCACGATGGCTTCCACCAAAAACTGCCTGCGAATCGTAAGCGGAGTTGCACCGATGGCTTTCCGGATACCGATTTCTCTTGTGCGTTCTGTTACCGAAACCAGCATGATGTTCATCAATCCGATGGCTGCGCCCAGCAACGTAATGAAACCAATTAATGTGGCGGCGATGGTTACATAGCGCAACTGGCCGATGAGCAGGTTGGCAATGCTGTCGCTTTTCATGATCTCGAACGTATCGTCTTCACCAATCGGAACCTGCCTGATGATCCGGAACAGGCCGGTTGCTTCGCCAATGGCTGTTTCCATGCTCCTCACATCGGTGACGCTTACATTGATGGCGAACGACATATTCGGTCGTGAGAAATTTTGTTTTGCATTGAACAGCGGAATGATGCAGGTCTTATCACCGCCGAAACCCATGGCCGTTCCTTTCGGTTTTAGTGTTCCGATGACACGGAATTTCAGGCTGCCGACTGAAATCAACTGATCGATCGGATCAACATTCACGAATAATTTATCCACGAGTTCCTTGCCGAGGATCACCACATTTTCTCCGTACAGGATTTCCTGCGGAGAAAAATTCCGGCCTTTATCGATGTTATAACCAGAGGTAGAAAGATAATTTTCATTGCCCCCCATGATCTGGATATTCGGGTTGGTTTTTTTATCGGCGAACTTCAGCGTGGATATCCCCGTGGCAAAGGTGGATACGGAAACGGTGGATGGAAATTTAAAATCTTCTGCAAACCGTGTTGCCTGATAATAATCGATCGGCTTGAATCTTTTCGGGCGCCGGCCTGCATTCCCGATGTGAATGTGCATTCCCCTGTTTTGTATGGTGAATGAATTGGCTCCCATACTTTGGAAATTGTTATTGATCGAGGACTTGATGGCATCAATAGCCGTGAGTATGCCCACCAGCGCCATGATTCCGATGGCGATGATGAGAGCCGTTAAAACCGTTCGCAGCAATTGGCTCCTGATACTCTGAAGCGCTACTTTAAGATTTTCCCAAAAGTCCATAATGAAGTTTGGTCGTGAAATTAGTGAAATTGTGTTTGACTGCTCAGCCTTTCAATCTTTTTTTAACAGACGTTAACAACAAGGCGGTAAAAGACCATTGGACGGTGAGAGACAGACGACAGATAAGGAATGAGCAGACCCATAAACCACTGAACAAACAGACCATAAGACCAAAGACGATTAGACCAAGGGGCGATTCGATCATTGAACTGTTAAACTTTACTCCTGGAAGCCCTGAGAAACAGAATATTTATTTATCTTTGCCCTTAGAAAACAAACTTAAAAAAAGAAAATATCATGAAAAAGATTCTTGCGATTTTATCACTTGTTACGTTCGTTGCCGTACAGGTTTCGGTTGCTCAAACGGCTAAGCCTGCTGCCAAAGAAACAAAGAAAGAAACAGTGACGAAGGCTGATGAAAAATCCCCAGCCCATGCCTGCTGCAAAGGCGGCTCTATGAAAAACTGTTCTGCTGAACAGATGAAAAGCTGCACTCCTGCAGAAAAAGCATCGTGTGCAAAAGGTGAAAAAACTTCCTGCAGCCACGGCGACAAATCAAAAGCGGATGCCGCACCTGAAAAGAAAGAAGGAACAAAAGCAAATCACAACTGATTGCTTGCTTGCAACATCCTGAAATACGTTGACGGATTAATAAAAATCCCGATTGCTTCCTGCAGTCGGGATTTTTAATTTAACAAAGCTGTCCTGGTGTTTTCAGTGCATACCGACAGTACAACTGATATCATTTAACAATTATTTTATTGCACTTCAAGAACAGTGAGTTCTCTTTGCATTTCAAGCAACGACTTCCTGATTTTCTGCAACGAATTCATCACAGCAATTTTATCAACGTAATGATCATCCACCTGCGGAGTAAATAATTCCGGTTCCTCAATAAGAACAGGCTCGTGCTCAGCAGGCTCCGTAGCCTTCATCGTTTCAAGAAGTTTCGGATGTTTCTGTTTTTCCGATTTCAATTCAATCTTGGCACCCTTTAACGTGAATCCTTTTTCCTTTACAAGGTGATAGATCTTTTTGAAGTTGTCGATGTCACTCTGCGTGTACAACCGGTTTCCTTTTTTATTCGTCGCCGGTTTGATCACATCAAACTGCTTCGACCAGAAACGGATGTGGGAAGTATTCACATCAAATATTTTTGCCACTTCACCGATGGTGTAGTACAACTTTTCGATTTCTTTTTCTTTGTAAGGCATAGCCGATACGAATTACGAATACGGTACGAATATACGAATTTGATTGACGTTATTGCTAACTGTTAGTGAAAAGGATATGCAGAAAAAGGTGTTGATAGATACTAGATGAAAGGGAACCGGAAACTGCCGACTGTGAACTGAAGACTGCCAACTGGCTTCATCAGTCAAACGACTGGCTGGCTTGTGAAGAAAGCTCCAGCATCTTCGCATATTCTTCAGGGGTGAGATCGTTGTAATAGAAGTTAACAGGATTCAGCGGGTTGCCGTTCTTCCTGACTTCGTAATGCAGATGCGGGCCGGTGGATGTTCCGGAGTTTCCGACATAACCAATTAAATCACCACGGGAAATCTTTTGCCCGGGACGAACCAGTATCTTACTCATGTGTCCGTAAAGCGATTCGTAACCATAGCCGTGGTTGATGATCACATCGTTTCCGTAACCGCGGCCATCCATCTCCACTTTTTCCACGGATCCGTTTCCGGTCGCGTGAATTTCGGTACCAACAGGAGCCGTAAAATCCATCCCAGAATGAAATTTCTCTGTCTTGTAAATCGGGTGAATCCTCCAGCCATAACCACTGGCCATGTGTTTCAGATCTTTGTTCGCCACCGGCTGAATGGCAGGGATGGAAGCCAGCATCGCCGATTTGTTTTTCACCAGGTCAAAGACTTCATCAAAAGATTTCGACTGAACATACAATTGCTTGGAAAGTTTATCCAGCCGTTTGGTGACATCCACCAGCAAATCGGCATTGTAATAATCGCTCAGTTTTTTATACCGGTCAACGCCGCCGTAGCCGGCCTCCCGGACACTTTGTGGAATCGGATCCGCTTCAAAAATGACACGGTAAATGGTGTTGTCGCGCTCCTGGATGTCTCTCAAAACAGTCTCGACCTGGCCCGTCCGCTGCTTCAGGATTTCCAGTTGCAGACTGGTTTCTTCCAGGTCGCGCTTGAGTTGTTTTTCCTTCGGAGAGTCAAAAAAATTGTAGGCTAAAAGCACGATGACGGTAGCAAAAACAGTAGCCGTGGCGAGGAAGCCGAAAGCCCGAAGAAGTTTCTTCTTCCAGTTCACCACCACCTTCTCATATTTCAGGGAATGTGTATTGAAATAGTATTTTACTTTCGGCATTTTGATTTACCTTCGTCCGTCGATTTGCGCAAAAATAGGATAATATTTTAGATGGCAAATGAGCATTGATTTCGGATGGTACCGCCGTTTGATTTGTTTCACGCAAAGACACAAAGTTTGCTGAGGCTTCTTTACGTTCCTGGCTACTTTGCGAGGACTATTCAGAGGATTTAACAACGTGAGACACTTCCTGATTTCGAATGAACCGACGCAGAAAACAATACAAAAATATATTTTGAATAGTTCATCAACTTCCATAACCTATAATGACTTCTTCTGAGATCAGAAAAACCTTTCTTGATTTTTTTAAAAGTAAAAATCATGTGATCGTTCCTTCCGCGCCCATGGTGGTAAAGAACGACCCGACGTTGATGTTCATCAACAGCGGTATGGCTCCTTTCAAAGATATTTTTCTTGGCAACCAGCCGGTGAAATATCCACGTATCGCCGATACCCAAAAATGCCTGCGCGTTTCCGGGAAACACAACGACCTCGAGGAAGTCGGTATTGATACCTATCACCACACCATGTTCGAAATGCTCGGCAACTGGAGCTTTGGCGACTATTTTAAAAAAGAAGCGATCGAATGGAGTTGGGAATTGCTGACCGACGTTTACAAACTTCCAAAAGACCGTTTGTACGTCACCGTTTTTGAAGGCGATGAAAAAGAGAAACTGAATTTCGACAAAGAAAGTTTTGATTACTGGAAAAAATACATTGCAGAAGATAGAATTTTAAAAGGCAACAAGAAAGACAACTTCTGGGAAATGGGCGACCAGGGGCCTTGCGGGCCTTGTTCGGAAATTCATGTGGACCTTCGCAGCGAGGAAGAAAGAAAAAAAACGGACGGGAAAAATGTCGTGAACACAGGTCATCCGCAGGTGGTGGAAATCTGGAACAACGTGTTCATGGAGTTCAACCGTAAAGCGGACGGCTCGCTGGAGCCGCTTCCTGCAAAACACGTGGACACCGGGATGGGTTTCGAAAGGTTGTGCATGGCGCTGCAGGAAAAAACTTCCAATTACGATACGGATGTTTTTCAACCACTCATCCAGTTCATTTCTGCACGATGCGGAATCCAATACGGCGCTGATGAAAAAAGTTCCATCGCCATGCGCGTGATGTCCGATCATATACGCGCCATCACCTGTGCCATTGCCGACGGACAACTTCCATCGAATAACAAAGCAGGATATGTGATCCGGAGAATTCTCCGCAGAGCCGTTCGTTATGGATTCACTTTTTTGAATTTCAAAGAGCCATTCCTTTGTAAATTAGTTCCCATCCTCGCTGAACAATTCAAAGACGTGTTTCCTGAAATCAAAACACAGCAGGATTTTATCATCCGCGTGATTACGGAAGAAGAACATGCTTTTCTCCGCACACTGGAAACAGGAATTAAAAAGTTCGACGATTACAAAGAAAAAAATGTGAGCGGAACTTTCGCTTTTGAATTGTACGACACCTTCGGATTTCCGATTGACCTCACTCAGCTGATGGCACGCGAGCGGAACATGGAGGTGGACATGACTGGCTTCAGCAAATGCCTCACTGAACAAAAAGAACGTTCACGCGCCGCTGCTGTGGTGGATACCGAAGACTGGATTGTCCTGAAAGAATCAGAAGAAGAATTTGTCGGCTACGATGATCTTGAATGTGATCTTGAAATCACGAAATACAGGAAAGTAAAAGCTAAAAACAAAGAACAGTTTCAGCTCGTATTTACACGCACTCCGTTTTATGCGGAGAGCGGCGGGCAGGTCGGAGATACAGGATACATTGAAGCTAACGGAGAAAAAATTTCCATTACTGACACGCAGAAGGAAAACAACCTCATCATTCATTTTGCTGATAAACTTCCAAAAGATGTTTCTGCGACATTTCATGCCGTGGTTAACAAAGGAAAGCGGAAGATGATCACCAACAACCACTCCGCCACGCACCTGATGCATGCTGCCCTGAAGAACGTACTCGGTGCGCATGTAAACCAGAAAGGTTCATTGGTGAATGATGAGGTAACACGTTTCGACTTTTCGCATTTTTCAAAAGTGACCGATGAAGAACTTGAAAAAATTGAACACCTGGTGAATCAAAAAATCCGTGAGAATATTTCACTGGATGAAAAACGAAACCTTCCTGTTGAACAGGCAAAAACCATGGGAGCCACTGCCCTCTTCGGAGAAAAGTACGGTGACTTTGTCAGGGTGATCACCTTCGATCCGAAATATTCGATGGAACTCTGCGGTGGAACGCATGTGAAGGCGACTGGTGAAATCGGTATGTTTAAAATAATTTCTGAAAGTGCCGTGGCTGCCGGTGTACGGAGGGTTGAAGCCATTACCGCCGACAAAGCAGAACTGCATTTCAAACAACAGCAGGCTCAATTGGATGCTGTCAAAGAACTTCTGAAAAATCCGAAAGATGTGGTGCAACGCGTTCAGCAATTGCTGGATGAAAATCTCGATCTTCAGAAAAAGCTGGAAGAGTTTACGGCAGTAAAAGCACAGGCTATTAAAAATGAGCTGCTGAAAAAAGTAACGGAAGCAAACGGAATTAAAATCATTGCTGAAGTCATCGAGCTGAACAATGCAGATGCGATTAAAAATATTTCTTTTGAATTGAAGAACCAGGTTGACAATCTTGTTTTCATTACCGGCGCCGAGATTGACGGCAAAGCACACTTGTCGCTCATCATCAGCGACAACCTCGTGAAAGAAAAAAATCTCGATGCCACCAAAATCATCCGTGACCTGGCGAAAGAAATACAGGGCGGCGGCGGCGGACAGGCTTTTTATGCTACTGCCGGTGGAAAAAATCCGCAAGGGCTAAATGCAGCCATTGAGAAAGCAAAAAAAATGTTCAGTGAAAATCATTGAGTTTGTACTTTAGCAAAAAACTACACCATGAAAAAAAACCTGTTTCAAAAAGAATCGAAAGAAGAAATTCTTTCGAGGATCCATAAACTGAATAAAGACTCGCAGCGGTTGTGGGGCAAGATGAATGTGAACCAGATGCTTTACCACAACGCCGCTTCCATCCACATTGCTTACGGTGAAATAAAGGCAACAGCGCAGGGAAACTGGCTGAGCCGGCAGTTGATGCGTTACATCATTTTTAAAACCGACATTCCCGCACCTAAAGAAAAAGCAAACACATTTCCAGAAGTAGATACGGTTGCGCTCAACATCAACCCAACGGATTTCAATGCTGAGAAAAATAAAGTGGTAAACCTGTTGGAAAATTTTCCGGCGAAACCACTCTACCCTACCAGTCCGCTGCTGGGAAAAATGACTGATGAAAACTGGGCCCGCCTTCTTTACACACATTTCGATCATCACCTGAAACAATTTGGAGTCTGAAAAATAAAGATCATGGAACTCACACACGTCGAACTGATCAAACTACTCGTCTCTCTTGCCATCGGAAGCGCCATTGGCGCTGAACGGGAATACAGGAGTAAGTCAGCGGGCTTCCGCACCATCATCCTCATCACGATGGGCTCTACCCTGTTCACTATTTTTTCAATTCAACTCGGCGGGTTGACATCTCCCGAAAGGATTGCCTCCAACATCGTCACCGGAATCGGTTTCCTTGGTGCAGGAGTCATCTTCCGCGAAGAAGAACGCGTGAACGGCATCACTACTGCGACTACGATCTGGGTTGCAGCCGCATTGGGAATGGGAGTTGGCGGTGGTTATTTCACCATCTGTGTCATTGCAACAGTTCTTGTTCTTTGTGTGTTGTATGGTTTCATCCTCCTTGAAAAACGTATTGATGCGTTCAGCCGTACACGTAAATACAGGATTGTCTGCAAGTACGAACAGGATGCTTTGCTTCGTTATGAAATTCTTTTCCGTGAATATAAACTGCATGCGTTCAAAGGACAGCAAAGCAAAAGAGGCGAAGAAATTACCGGCAACTGGATTGTGAGAGGTACAGCGAGCAATCACAAAAAACTGATTCCTGTTCTTCTGAAAGACGAACGGATCATTGAATTTGATTTCTGAGAATGAATGACCCCGCAGCAAGCTGCGAGGCATCAATATGAATTTCATTTTCCGCAGCAGAGCTGCGGGGTATTGACCAGATCCCTCGACGTTGCTCGGGATTAATTCGACTTAATGATTTCAGTACGCCTTCTACGGCGGCTTCTGAAATCATAGTTTCATTAATCAGGATTCGAAGAATTCAAATTCATACCGCGAACCGAAATGCTTGTCGCGCCCGCCACGGGTGCTGTCCATTTCATAAACCTGTTCAGCCGACAAATTTCCATCGGCATCATATTCATACATGTTTTTCTTGATCAACATTCCGTTGGTATCAAAAAGTTCATTGGTCAGAACATGGTTGTTCTCATCGTACGTGTACTTCACCGTTTTGGAATAAAAATCCTTGAACTGCCGCTCCAGGGGATTTCCCTTTTCATCATACGTGGTGATGACGCTGGAAATGAGTTTGCCTTCCGCTGTTGTCTGAACAGCTGAAAGTTCCCTGCCTGCATCGTCGACCGTATACAGTGTTTTTGAAGCGAGTGAACCGTCAGTACCGAATTCATTTTCCAGGATGGTATGGTCTCCATGATTGTGTGCAAACGCATGCCGTCCTTCACTTTTACCTTCGTTGTTTACCTTGCCATGTTCAACGAGGCTGCCCTTCTCATCATAGATAAAATTTTCAACGTATTGAAATTCTCCTTCTTCATCGTAGTATTTCCGTTCAATCAACTGATCCTTTTCATCGTACACAAACGTGGTTCGCTCGCCTGAATCATCGCCGTAATATTTTATTTCCTCCAGCAACCTTCCTTTATCGTCACGCCTGAACAGTCTTTTTTCAGTCATGTCTTCCATCGCAAACAAAAGAATGTGTTCGGTGACTTTTCCATGCGATTCATAGCTATACGAATTTTTCTCTTCCAGTTCTCCCGATGAGTCGAATTTGGATTCCATCAGCACATTGCCCGAAGCATCCATTTCAATGACGGATTCCAGGAATTCTTCTTCGGCTTCCGGCTGGCCATCTGTAAAACGAAAAGTTTTATAGTGCTGGTTGTACCTTTTGATGGTCTTGATTTGTTTTGCCATAATGAATTTTATTTTTCCTGTCCGGCGAACTGTTTCACATCCTTGTCAGTAATTTTTTTATCGCAAAGGATCACCAGCCTTTCGGTGACGTTTCTCAATTCACGGATGTTACCGGTCCAGTTGATTTTTTGTAGTTCTTTGAATGCCTCTGCTGTAAAGGTTTTGAGTGGCATTCCGTAGTCTTCGCAGATTTCTTTTACAAAATGTTCGGCGAGAACGGGAATGTCATCTTTGCGTTCGTTGAGAGAAGGAACATGGATCACGATCACACTCAGCCGGTGGTAAAGATCTTCGCGGAAGTTTCCCTTTTCAATTTCTTTTTTGATATCCTTATTGGTAGCGGCGATCACGCGGGGAGAAACCGTAATTTCCTTTTCTCCTCCCACCCTCGTGATTTTATTTTCCTGGAGAGCACGGAGCACTTTCGCCTGCGCCGATAAACTCATGTCGCCGATTTCATCGAGAAAAAGTGTACCGCCTGTTGCCAGTTCAAACTTCCCGATCCGTTGTTTGATTGCAGAAGTGAATGCGCCTTTCTCATGACCAAACAATTCGCTCTCGATGAGCTCAGAAGGAATGGCCGCACAATTCACTTCCACGAGCGGACCGGTAACACGGTTGCTTTTTTCATGAATCCATCGCGCCACCAGTTCTTTCCCGGTTCCATTACTTCCTGTGATGAGCACGCGTGCTTCAGTTGGCGCCACGCGATCGATCATCTCTTTGATGATGCTGATGGATGGCGAGTTGCCGATCATGTCGCGCGTCTTGAAAACTTTCCGCTTCAGCGTTTTGGTTTCCTGAACGAGCGAATTGCGGTCGAGCGCATTCCTCACCGTTACCAGGAGCCGGTTGAGATCAGGTGGTTTGCTGATGAAATCATACGCACCTTTACGTATAGCTTCCACGGCGGTTTCTATCGTTCCATGCCCGCTGATCATTACGACGGGTAAATCAGCATTCAGTTCCTGGAGTTTGGTGAGGACTTCGATGCCATCCATCTTCGGCATTTTGATGTCGCAAAGGACTAAATCAAAATTTCCAGTCTCCGCTTTTTTGATTCCTTCTGCTCCGTCGGCAGCTTCATCCACTTCGAATTTTTCATACGTGAGAATATCTTTCAGCGTGTTGCGGATGGCTTTCTCATCGTCGATGATTAATATTTTGGGCATGGTTCGGTTGCAGGATTAAATCAGGTGGCGAATATACGAAACAAGAAAATCATCAAATAAACTCATGTAGTTTCATAAAACGGAAAGTTAAAATTGCCTTTCGATAATATCCGTCAAGGCGCCTTCCTTCAGCGCATATTTCGAAAGCATCATTTTTTTTATCCCGGATTTTTCCAGGACAAATTGCGTGCAGATGCTCGACAACACGATCATGTCCACGCGCATCCTCACCAATCCCTTTGTTTTCAAACGCATCTTCGTGGTTGACTTCATCAGCCAACGGTGGAGTTCATCGTATTCCTTTAAACTGAATTCGTATGAAGTTTTTCCTTTGATGATGTTGCGGTGATAAAAACGATGACCGATCATCTCCGCCAGCGTATCGAATGATCCGGAAGAACCAATCAGTTGTTTCACCGGGTATTTTTGAATGGCTTTAATCAATGGCTGTAAAACATCGTCCAGATATTTTTTCACGATGACCATTTCCGTTGGAAGAATCGGATCGGAAGGATTGAATTGTTCCAGCAATCGCGACACGCCGATGTTGAAACTTTGCTTCCAGAAAATTTGCTTTTCATTGGCGATGATGAACTCCGTGCTGCCGCCGCCGATATCCATGATCAAAGCAGGCTCCTCTCCTGTTTTCACGCATTGCCGGACGCCGTAATAAATCAGCTTCGCTTCTTCGTCACCGGCAATCACTTTTATTTTGATACCGGTTTCATCGTATGCTTTTCTCACAAACTCCTTTCCATTGGTGCTGCTTCGTATCGCAGAAGTAGCGAAGGCAAAAACTTTCGTCACACTGTGTTTCTCAACCTGTTTTTTAAAATGAGCAAGCACCTTGATTCCTCTGTTGAATGGAGCTTCAGCAATTACATTTTTCCCGATGCCGTCTTTGCCGAGTTTTACAACGGCGCGGGTTTTAAAAACTACTTGGCATGAATGATCAGCATGAACATCAACGATCAGAAGATGAAAGGTATTGGTACCCAGATCAAGGACGGCAATCCGCATAACAGGAATTCAGAATGTTGTAATCAGAAAAGCATTTCAAAAAATATCAGTTCTTATAACGAATCCATTTGGCCAGTTCACCGTAACTGACTTTCTTCCCGTACATCAAAATCCCGGTGCGGTAAATTTTTCCTGCCAGCCAGGTGGTGAAAATAAATCCGAGAATCAGCAATCCCATCGACAAACCAATCTGCCAGCCGGGAACTCCGAATGGTATGCGAACCATCATCACAATCGGCGAGGTCAATGGGATGATGGAAAACCAGAACGCCACCGCTCCTGTCGGGTTGTTGATCACACTCACCGAGGCAATGTAACCCAGGATGAGCGGGATCGTGACCGGCAACATGAATTGCTGCGTGTCCGTTTCAGAATCGACGGCCGAACCAATGGCGGCAAACAGCGCACTGTACAAAAGATAACCACCAAGAAAATAAAAAATAAACGTGACGATAATGAGAGGAAAATTGATGCCTTCAAGAATCACCGATAATTTATTTGCAGGAGCGTTATTCATTTGGTTCATCGCCGACGAAAACTGGTTCATGCTTTGAACATTTCCATTCACCTTTGCCATCTGTTCTATTTTTTCTTCATTCGTTTTGTCGCCCATAAACCGTGCGGTGACGAATGAAATGACAGCCGTGGAGAGAATCACCCAAAGTAAAAACTGTGTGAGCCCGACCATGGCAACGCCGATGATTTTTCCCATCATCAGCTGAAAAGGTTTCACGGATGAGATGATCACTTCCACGATCCGGCTCATCTTTTCTTCCATCACGCCGCGCATCACCATGGCTCCGTAAATAAAAATAAACATGTAGATCATGAGGCCGGCTGCAAAACCGATCCCGGTGATGAAATCCGAATTCGTTTCCTTATTCTGAAGATCGCGTGTTTTAATATCCACTTCGGTTTTGATTGAGTTCAGTTTCTTTTCATCAATGCCGGCGGCCACGTACTTTGCCGCATTGATTTCTTTTTCAAGAGAGAATTTTATTTTGGAAATGATTTCGATGCTGGGCTGCGTTTCCGAATACAGCGTCACCGATTTTTCCAACAGTTCCAGTTTTTCAATGGCGGGAATATACAGCACGGCGAAATATCCAAGTTCCTTGCTTTGTGAACGAAGCGAATCGAGGTTCTGATCGAGGTAAATAAAATTCAGCCGTTCATCACTCTTGAATTTGTTGGCAAACAGGTGCGTGTTGTCGAGTACCACGATCGTATGTTTTTCCGTATCCACTTTGTTCAAAAGAAAAGTGGCAGCGAAAATTCCACCGATCAGCAACGGCCCGAGGATCGTCATGACAATAAATGATTTCTTTCGTACCCTGGAAAGATATTCGCGGCGGATGATGAGGAAGATTTTATTCATGGAGGTGACAGGGTGTTGGAGTGTTGGAGTATTGGAGTATTGAAGTATTGAAGTATTGGAGGGCTTCAGTGTTTGAGTGCGGGAGTGGTGATGGGTTTATTAATTCTTTTATTTATTTTCTGCCTGGTCTCTACATCACACATTTCTCCGTACGAAGACCTGACTGCACGGTAACTAATGAATTCAAAAATTACTATACTTATATCCTACTCCACCCTCTTCCCCTCACTCCCTTCCACCGTCTGGATAAAGATGTCGTTCATGCCGGGAATGATTTCGTGGAAGCCAAGGATCTGAACATTCGGCAACAACGAATGAAGCAAATCATTCGGCGTATGGCCGTTGATCATTTTCACTTTGGCCACGCTGTGATCACCGTCTTCTTTCAGGTCGAGGAGTTCGTAGCCAGTCCACAAGGCATTGGTGAAACCGATTTTGTTTCCGCTGTATTGAATTTCGTAGGTGTTGCTTTTGTATTGTTTCCGGATATCCTTCACGGAGCCATCCAGGATTTTTTTCGCGCGGTTGATCAACGCGATGTGCGTACAAAGTTCTTCCACGCTTTCCATCCGGTGCGTGGAAAGGATGATGGTCGTTCCTTTTTCTTTCAGCGCCAGCAGTTCATTCTTCACCATCTCGGCGTTGATGGGATCGAAACCGGTGAACGGCTCATCGAGGATTAAAAATTTCGGTTCATGCAAAATGGTGGTGATGAATTGAACCTTCTGCGCCATTCCCTTGCTGAGTTCTTCGATTTTTTTCTTCCACCAGCCCTGCATTTCAAATTTTTCAAACCAGTACTTCAACCGTTTCATCGCTTCGGCACGGCTCATTCCCTTTAGTTGTGCGAGGTACAAAGCCTGTTCACCGACTTCCATTTTTTTATAGAGCCCGCGCTCTTCCGGGAGATAACCCATCATCGGGATATGTTTGGCGTGCAGCGGCTGTCCTTCAAAAAGAATGCGGCCGCTGTCCGGAGCCGTGATCTGGGTGATGATGCGGATGAGCGATGTTTTCCCGGCGCCATTCGGCCCGAGCAAACCGAACACACTCTGATGCGGAATGTTCATGCTCACGCTGTCAACGGCCAGTTGCGAGGCGTATTTTTTGGTTACATCCTGTATAGTGAGAATATCCATAGTAAAAGAATCATTTTAAGTTAACCATCGCGTAAGCGGGAATCAAACATACAGGATTCATCGCTGAAACACAATACAAAAAATGGAATTGGGTAAAAATATATTTGTCGCTTGTACTTACTCCGGATATTACATTCAGGCAAGTGGTTTCGTAAATTATTTCACGCAAAGCTCGCAAGGACGCAAAGGGCTATGTCAACCATTCAACAATTCAACCATTCACCGTTTCACCGTTTCTCCCATTCCCCGCTTCTCCCATTCTCCATTTCATCTTCCGTTGTAAAAAAAATATTTCACGCAGTGGACGCAGAGGAGCAGAG
>JAPLDA010000008.1:16488-37866 GCA_026391945.1 Bacteroidota bacterium
CTTCTCCCATTCTCCATTTCATCTTCCGTTGTAAAAAAAATATTTCACGCAGTGGACGCAGAGGAGCAGAGGACGCAGGGCTATGTCAACCATTCAACCATTCACCGCTTCACCGTTTCTCCCATTCCCCGTTTCTCCGATTCTCCGATTCTCAATTCTCAAAAAAGACAATTTTTTTTTCGCTTCAAATTGATTTGCTTTGTAAGATCAAGTCGCTGCTGAACAAACATGAAAGTATCTCTTTGTTTTATCCTTCTTTTTTTACCGGGACTTTTTTCATTCTCCCAAAGTTCAACGGGTGCGATTGATCACCGTTTCTTCAATGATCTGAAGACAACAGAAAACCCCGGCTGCTGGATCAACCTGGATACACGTGTTGAAGATGCGAACGAGCCCGGGAATTTTTATTCTTCCATTGATTCAAAACATCCGTACGGACTTGGACTGGAAACCACCATTCCCGATGATCTGAAAAACAGGAACATGTATCTTTCCATCCGCGCGCGTTTGCGGGTTTCGGACTCCACGCAAAATGTTCAACTGGTAACCAGCATTTCTCATGGCGACTCAACCGTCCTCTGGAAAGGCGTGAACATCGCACAGCTTTTCGGAAAAATTCATGAATGGGTTCCGGTGAAAGATTCCCTGTTGATTCCGCGAAATATTCCTGTTGACTCCAAAATTAAAATCTATCTCTGGAACCAGGATGGCAAAGCCGAAGCCGGGCTCGATGATTTGGAAATTCAAATGATGTCGTACAAAATTCCTTCTTACCTTATTTATTGATGAACGGCATGAACAGGTATTTTTTCTTCTGCTTCCTTTTCATCACATCCTTCCAGGCACGTGCTGTGGAGGGTTTCGAATACGAAGGGTATTTGTTTTCGATGACTGCATACGATGATAAAGCCGGAGGTTTAAGTATCAGCAGTCCTTCCGGCGATCCTCTTTTTTCTCTTCGGGAATATTTTTGCCAATCTATTGAAGCAGGTAAAAAAGATACGCTGACCAGTGATCTGAAAACTTTCAAAATAATTTCTTCTGGGCATGTCAAAAACGGAGTACGACTTATTTTTAAATATACTTCAGCGGTCGCCGATGTGGTCGTGTCCTGCAACCTGGGAGGTGACAGTTCGGAAATTAATTTTTCGCTGGAGACGAGATACAAAAAGAATGTCACCGTCATACGTGAAGCGTTGTTATTTAATTTTGAAATTCCCGTGGCGGAAGTCTATCGGAAAAACCGCGCCGTGGATGATCATGATTTCCAGGATGAGTACTGGCTCGACAAAGAAGGTGTGAGGTTCGGCTCAGGCAAAAAAAATATTTTGGTTTATCATGTCCCTGGAATTTCTTCGCTGCAATTAAACACTCCCGCCAAAGAACTCATCATCAACCTGGATTATTACAGGGACCATCCCTTCCTGCATTTTCCGTTGTTGGAAGGAAAGGTGAATCAGAAAGAAGATCTCTCCTGCAGCGTTTACAAATCGGGCGAAACAAAAAAGAATTCTTTTTCCGTTTTTGCCGGAAGAGAAATAAAAACAATTCCCAGACTGATGCTGAACCCCGATGGTTATTTATCAGCTTATGTTTTTACCGAACATGCCGACTGGTCTGACATACGCACGCACAGGGCTGTATATTTCGGTTCGGAAGATGTTACGAATGCTGAACAGGCGACCGGTGGATTTGTCAAAAATAAAATCCCCGTGACCAAAAGTGTTTTTTATGCGAACCCGGATCATGTGCTGAATTCAGAGTCGAGACACCGGGATATTTTTACTACGCCCATTGCCAGCATCAAAGAAACGGAAGGCTTCCTTGATTTTTTAAAACAACTGAATGAAAGGGGATACGACATCTGTCTTCATACACCCGATCAGAACACAGCCGGAAGGCCGCTGCTGGAAGAAGCCATTTCATTCATGAAAAAAAATTTCAACACCGTTAGCTGGATTGATCACGGCTATGACAACGGTGCGAAAAATAACCGCGAAGCATTTGTGTGTGACGGGTTGATTCCTTCATCTCCTTCTTACGCCAAAGATTACTGGGAAAAATATGGGACACGATATTTCTGGAATTCCTACCACGAAGATTTCACCACCGCCGATTCTCTTTTATTATTCAATGCCAGCCAGGAAATTCCGTACAGCGGTTTTGGCGATGCCGTTCCAACACCTTGTTACTGGCTTCATCAGACGCGAACAGGAAATTTTTATTCGTGGTGTACAAAGGATTTGCTTGAAATGCCCGATGTGAATTTATGGAACTATTTTTTCAGCAACGAACGACTGAAGGATTTTGCACACAACCGCGCCGTTAAATTTAACCACTGCTACCCGGCGGGAGGAGTCGAGAACAAAGGGTTCTGGAAAATGAATGAACAGAAAAAAATTGTCGTGGAACCGGAATTTGAAAAAATGCTCGAACGACTCGCTGCTTACCGCGATTCAGGACTGATCAATGTTTCCACGGTTCGTGATCTGTTGAATTACTGGATCAGTTGTGAGAAAATTAAATTTGATTATTCTGTCAACGGAAAAATCATCATCGAGAATCAAAACGATCATGATGTGAAAGGACTTTCATTAGTAGTGAAAGCAAGTCATGTTATGATTGATGGAATTACTCCTGCATCAAAAAAAGATGGCAGCGATCTGATCTTCTGGTTTGATATGAAAGCCGGTCAACGCTCGGAGATCCGGTTTAGTGAATGATCAGGAATGAAAAAACTCCCTCATCTTTTCATAAAAACTCTTGTCTCCTTTTCCGGGATTAGGTTTGAAGTTCGGCGAGTCCTTCAGTTTCTCCAAAATCTTTTTTTCTTCCGCCGACAAATGCTGCGGAGTCCATACGTTGATGTTCACGAGTAAATCACCGCGACCGTAGCTGTTCACTGACGGCAGGCCTTTGCCTTTGAGGCGAAGTACTTTTCCGCCTTGTGTTCCGGCATCGATTTTAATTTTCGCTTTTCCTTCCAGTGTCGGGATCTCGCTGGAAGTTCCCAGCGATGCATCGGCGAAGTTTACATACAGGTCGTAGAGAAGATTATTCCCGTCGCGCTGAAGATGCGCATGGGCGGTTTCTTCAATTACGATCAGCAGGTCACCTGGAATTCCTCCGCGCTCGGCAGCATTTCCTTTTCCGCTTACCGTCAGTTGCATTCCCTCACCCACTCCTGCCGGGATGTTGATGGTAATGACTTCTTCGCCATGCTGAATACCGCTGCCATGGCAGCTTTTGCATTTGTTCGCAATGGTTTGTCCTTCGCCGCTGCAGGTCGGGCACGTGGCTGATGTACGCATCTGCCCGATGAACGTATTGGTAACACGGTGAACCTGTCCGCTTCCCTGGCAGGTGGAACATTTATGAAAATCGCTTCCGCTTTGCGCGCCGGAGCCTTTGCACGACTGGCAAGGAATCGCTTTGTTCACTTTCAATTTCTTCTCAACACCATGAGCAATTTCTTCCAGCGTGAGTTTTACTTTGATGCGGAGATTCGTTCCGCGGCTCACGTTTCTTCTTCCTCCGCGCTGACTGCCGCCGAAAAAACTTTCAAACGGACTTCCTTCACCGAAAACATCACCGAAGTGAGAAAAAATATCTTCCATGTTCATCCCGCCGGCGCCGCTGAATCCGCCGTTGCCGCCTGCTCCCTGGTGGCCGAACTGATCGTACCGCTGTTTCTTTTCAGGAGTGCTCAGCACATCATAGGCCTCCGCCGCTTCCTTGAATTTATCTTCCGCTTCTTTGTTGTTCGGATTTTTATCGGGATGATATTTCAACGCCATCTGGCGGTAAGCCTTTTTTATCTCAGCTTCCGTCGAGTTTCTTGTAACACCCAGTACTTCGTAGTAATCTCGTTTTGACATTTTATTGATTAGCCAATTGGTTGATTAGCTGATTCGCTAATGATGGTTATCATCCTGATTTTTTTCTCTAACTTTTTCCTGCATATAATTCAATCCGCTAATTCGCTCATCATCACATCAGCCAATCAGCCACCCACAATCACCTTTGCATGCCTGATGACTTTATCATTCAGGTAATACCCTTTTTCGATTTCATCCACCACTTTTCCTTTCATGTCTTCCGTTGAAGCAGGAATGTTGGTGATGGCGTCGTGCAAATCAGCATCAAAAGTTTTCCCGATGGAATCCATCGCTTTCAATCCCTTTGCTTCAGTCGTTGCTTTTAGTTTCTGATAGATCAGGTTCAGACCTTCTTTGATGGCATCGCTTGCAGCGGTTTCATTCATGGCTTTGATGGCGCGTTCCATGTCGTCCATCACCGGGAGGATGGAAAGAAAAATATCGGCTCCGGCCATCTTTGAAAGTTCGATGCGTTCGCGTGCAATCCGTTTTTTGTAATTTTCAAAATCGGAATACAAGCGAAGGTACTGGTCGCGCGACATCGACAATTCCAGTTCGAGTTTTGCTTCAGCACTTCCTTCTGATTTTTCGGCATCGGGTAAACTTTGTTCTTCTTTTGGTGACGACGATTCATCCGGTTGTTCATTTCCGTTTTTCATTTCTTCCTCTACAGAAGGATTATTTTCCTGTTTCTTCATATTTTTCTTCTTATTCAAAAAATTCAAATTCATTCCATTCTTTTTTTCCTCAATGATTTTGCCATCAAACGATTCGAAGCCAATTTGTCAGCCGCATGAAAAACAAAAACAGAAGAACAAGCAGTCCTTCTGTTTTCCCGTCAGTAAAGTCATCCGACATTATTTTTTCACCAGCTTGTCGAGTTCGGCTTCCAGCAAACCACCGCGCAGGTTTTTAGCAACGATGACTCCGGTTTCATCAATGAGCCAGTTGGTTGGAATGGTCTGTACACCGTAGGTTTGAGCGGCTGCCGAATACCACCATTTTAAATCGCTGACATGATTCGGCCAGGCGAGGCTGTCCTGGCTGATCGCATTCATCCAGGAATTTTTTTCTTTATCGAGTGACACGCTGTACACTGTAAATCCTTTTGCATGATTGAACTTCGCATTTTTATATTTGTTATAAGCATTCACGACATTGGGATTTTCCATCCGGCAGGGACGGCACCACGATGCCCAGAAGTCGATCAAAACAACTTTCCCCCTCAGCGACGACAACGGAAGATTTTTTCCATCAGGAGTCTGGAGGTTCAGGTCAGGAGCCATGTTACCGACTTCAAGTCCGACTGCCGCTGTTGGAAGTCCCTGGGCCTGTAATGAATTGGTTGGTGCATTCAGCAAGTTGAATGAGATGGCTGCAAGAAGCAGCCAGAGAAGAATGATTCCTTTTTTCATAATGATTTTTTTGTTGGATGGCGCGCTCCCCGGCAATTACCGGGCCGCGGCAAAGATAAAAAAATCAATGAACATGAACCCGGGAAAAAGCAGTCATACCCTGGTGATCTGTGCTCCCAGTTTATTCAGTCGTTCGTCAATTCTTTCATAGCCGCGGTCGATCTGTTCGATGTTGTGGATCACGCTTTTTCCTTTTGCTGATAATGCGGCGATGAGCAAGGCAACACCGGCGCGGATATCCGGAGAAGTCATCTGTATTCCGCGGAGCGAAAACTTCCTGTTCAGGCCAATGACGGTGGCGCGGTGCGGATCACAAAGAATGATCTGCGCTCCCATGTCGATGAGTTTGTCGACAAAAAACAGGCGGCTTTCAAACATCTTCTGATGAATGAGCACGGTGCCGTTCGCCTGTGTTGCAGTGACGAGAACCACGCTCAGCAGATCGGGCGTGAATCCCGGCCAGATGGCATCGGCGATGGTGAGAATGGAGCCGTCGATAAACGTATCGATCTCATAATTTTCCTGCCGCGGAATGTAGAGATCATCGCCTTTCAGTTCCATTTTTATTCCCAGGCGCTGGAAGACACCCGGAATAACACCGAGGTGTTCGTACCCGACATTCTTAATGGTGATTTCTGATTTTGTCATTGCCGCCAGCCCGATGAAACTTCCTATTTCAATCATGTCGGGAAGCATGCGGTGCGTGGTGCCTTTGAGTGATTCAACTCCTTCGATGGACAGGAGGTTGGAACTGATCCCGCTGATCTTCGCTCCCATCCTGTTCAGCATTTTGCAAAGTTGCTGAATGTACGGTTCGCAGGCGGCATTGTAGATGGTTGTGATTCCTTCGGCCATCACAGCCGCCATGATGATGTTCGCTGTTCCGGTAACGGATGCTTCATCGAGCAGCATGTAGCCGCCTTTCAGTTTCTTCGCTTCAACGGTGTAAAAATTATCCTGGTCGTTGAAATTGAATGTTGCGCCAAGCGAATGAAAGCCGATGAAATGCGTGTCGACTCTTCTTCGTCCGATTTTATCACCTCCGGGTTTTGGAATCCTGGCTTTCCCAAACCGTGCAAGCAGCGGCCCGACGATCATGATGGAACCGCGCAGGGCCGACGCCTGTTTTTTAAAATCAGGAGTGTCCATGAATTCCAGGTTCACATCTTTCGCTTCAAACACATACTCGCCGGGAGATTTTTTTTCAACCTTCACTCCCATGAATTGCAACAACTCGATCAGTTTATTCACATCCCTGATATCGGGAATGTTGCTGATGGTCACCTTTTCAGGTGTCAGCAAAACAGCACAGATGATCTGCAGCGCTTCATTTTTTGCTCCCTGCGGTGTAATTTCTCCCCTGAGTTCCTTCCCTCCAATGACTTCAAAGCTGGTATTCATACTTTTATTTTTATCCCACGAAGTTCGAATGAAGAATAAAAACTTTGAAGCCAGAACATGAAAAGTTTTGAACAAGAAGAGAGGGAAAGAGATGATGGAAACGAGCCGTCATAAAAATAAGACGATCAGACGACAGACCATGAGACCAATCGCACTCGTCTGATCGTCTGTCGCCTGATCTTCCAACCGTCTTAAAAAACTTATGGCTCAATGGCATCGTTTCAAAAATCACCAAAACTCCCTCACCAACCATCAAAACATTCCTCGTCAAAAAAATTATCTTTGCCGCAACAACGGAAACATGCAACGGAAGTTTATCACCAACCTCGCTTTAGTACTTTTGCTTAACCTGTTAATCAAGCCCTTCTGGATCCTGGGAATTGACAGGGCTGTGCAGAATGCTGTGGGAACGGAACAGTATGGTTTTTATGCATCCATCCTGTATTTTTCTTTTCTCTTCAACATCATCCTTGATTTTGGAATCACGAATTTCAACAATAAGAACATCTCGCAGAACAACCACCTGCTGTCGAAACATTTTTCGAGTATCGTCATGCTTCGCATTTTACTGGCCGGAGTGTTTGCTGTGGTTACCCTTGTAGGCGGGCTGGTTATTGGTTATACTGCCGACATGATGAAAATGCTGGTCGCCGTGCTGTTCAACCAGGTTCTGATTTCTTTCATCATGTACCTGCGATCGAATCTCGCCGGACTTCATCTCTTTAAAACCGACAGCATCATCAGTGTACTGGATCGACTGATCATGATTTTGATCTGCGGGTTTCTTCTGCTGCATTTCAAGGAACCGGGAACATTTCAAATCCAGTGGTTCATTTATGCCCAGACAGTAGCTTATTTCATCACCGCCCTGATCACCCTGATGATCGTGATTGACAAAGCCAAGGTGAAAAAGTTCAAATGGCGCTGGCCGTTTTTCCTGATGATCCTGAAAAAAAGTTATCCGTATGCCGTATTGGTTTTGCTGATGACCTTTTACAACCGCATCGACTTCGTGATGCTGGAACGAATGCTGCCATTTGCAGCCGGCTCAAACCAGCTTCATACGGGCGCTTACCAATCCGGAATTTACGCCCAGGCATACCGCCTGCTTGATGCGGCAAACATGATTGCATTTTTATTCAGCGGGTTGTTGCTCCCGATTTTCGCCAGGATGATCAAGCTAAAACACAACGTGGAAGAAATGGTCAGGCTGTCGTTCTCATTGCTGGTGATCCCCTCCATCGTTGTTGCCATCTGTTGTTATTTCTTCAGTTACGACCTGATGAACCTGCTTTATAAAGGGAATAACGTGGAAGAATCGTCTCAGGTTTTCAAAATACTCATGTGCTGTTTTGTGCCGATTTCTTCGACCTACATTTTCGGAACTTTACTCACCGCCAACGGCAACCTGAAACAGCTGAACTTCATGGCAAGCACCGGCATGGCGATCAACATCATACTGAACATCATTTTGATTCCGCGCTATGAAGCTTATGGTGCAGCCATTTCCAGTATTTCGACGCAGCTCTTTATGGCTTTCACGCAGGTGTTCATGACACAGAAAGTATTCCGGTTCAGGAAAAACTACAAACTCATCTTTTCGATTGCAGGGTTTATCATCTCTTCGGTTATCCTGAACAGTTTAGCTTCTTCCCTCCATCTTTTCTGGATCAGCCGGTTTGTTATTTCGACGCTTGGCTGTTTTGCCATTGCTTTTGCATTCAGGCTCATCAGCATTAAAAATCTTTTCAGGATTATCAGGGAAGAAGAATAATACCTCCGCCGAGGCGGATTGGATTATTTTATAATGCGTAATGGTATGACCGGGTTTTGACTGGTACTATCTTTCACCTCGCCTTTCAATATCGCCCGAAAGGCTTTATCGGCGGTGATTTCTATACTTATCATGAATAGACGCACGGCGGATTTTCAATTTCCAATCCCTTTTATACCTTTGAACCCCTTTTAAAAAAATCTGAAAACATCAGAAATGTTTCAAAAAGCAAGAGAAACCTCCTACCTGGAGTCAACAAGTATTCTTGTTACGGTTACGCGATGGTACAAGCCGTTGCTCATCATCACATTTCTGGCTGCCTTATGTTCGTACATTTTTTCAGGCGAAACTTTCATCAAGCCTAAATTCAAATCCACCGTCATCCTTTTCCCTGCCGCAACCAATTCCATCAGCAAGTCGTTGATGGATGAAAACTCTTCTGACAAGCAGGACATCATGGCCTTTGGTGAAGAGGAAAAAGCCGAACAGGTTTTGCAGATTCTTAATTCTGATGAGATCCGCGACATCGTTGTGAATAAATACAAGTTGATGGAGCATTACGGAATTGAAAGTTCCCAGCGTTACCCGATGACGGCTCTCATCGCAGAGTTCAACGACAACATTTCTTTCCAGCGCACCGAATTCATGTCGGTACGGATTGATGTGATGGACAAAGATCCACAGATGGCGGCCGACATTGCCAACGACATTTCATCGCTGCTCGATTCGATTGAATCAAAAATTCAGCGGCAACGCGGCATGCAGGCGCTGCAGATCATGGAGCAGTCGTATGCTGAGAAAGCTGCAATCGTTCAGTTGAAAGAAGATTCACTGAAAGGAATCCGGGCACATGGCGTGATCGACTTCCGCAACCAGGCACTTACCTGGAACGATGAATATGCCAAGTCGTATGCAACGTATAGCAATGAAGTGGCTGCCCTTGAAGTATTGGAAAAATACCGGCCTGCAAACGACACGCTCATCGTCAATACAAAAGCGAGGATCAAGGGAGCGGCGGCGCGTATGAAAAACCTGCAACCGAAACTGGACATGCTGGCGAATTACGGCGGCGCCAGCATTTCATTAAGCGAACAATTATCGCTCGACCGTGAGTCGATGAGCAGGCAGAAAGCCCAGCTGGAAAAATTCAGGGTGGATGCCATGCAAAACCTCACTCATAAGTTCATTGTTAACAAAGCCATCAAGGCTGAAAGAAAAAGTTACCCGGTGCGATGGCTGATCGTCCTTATATCATCGCTTTGCGCTTTATTCCTTGGCATCATCGTGATGCTTGTGATCGAGCGAACCAGGAACCTGAACCCAAACACCTGATCCTATATTTAATACCATTGAAAACATGAATGCATTTCTGAACTCTGCTGAAATTATCAAATCTGTTATTCGCTGGAAGTGGCACCTGCTTACCGTTGCATTCATCAGCCTGGCGGCTTCGGTGATCTTTTCCGGCCCTTCTTTTATCAAACCGAAATTCAAATCGTTTGCCATCCTCTATCCTTCCAACCTCGTTACGTACAGCACCGAAAGCTCCACCGAACAGATGCTGCAGTTGCTCCAGTCATCTGATGTAAGGGAAGCTCATGGCACATTATGAAATTGACTCGGTGAAAAACCTGCATGCCCATACTGAAGTGATCAAAATGTACGAGGATAATGTGAGCATCAACAAAACGGAATATGAATCTGTCAAAATCGAAACATGGGATACGGATCCTGTGATTGCTTCGGCGATGATTGATTCGATCATCCGGCTGGGTGATTTGAAAGCACGTTCGCTGCAAAGGGGAAAATCGCATGAAGTGCTCGTGATTGCAAAAAGCCAGCTCGACCTGAAAAAGGCGGAAATGGATTCGATGGAGAACCTGTTAAAGAGTTACAGCCTGAAGTACGGGTTGCTCGATTATAAAATACAGATCAAAGAATATTCAAGAGCGTATGCCAGATCGCTGGCATCCGGTTCGGGGCGCGGGCAGAATGAAGCGAAGACCATGTTGAAAACACTTGCTGAACAGGGAGAAGATTTCAATGCTCTCAATGAACATTTGTGGCGTGTTCGCGGAACCTATAACGACCTGAAAATTGCTTATTTGTGGCCATCAGTGTCACTGCCACGTTGTTCATTGCGTTCCTGGTTTTACTGGTGTTCGGTTCAGGAAAATTACTTCAGGACTAAGTCAGAATTTTTTCCTTATTTATTTCCATTCACAGGACGGCATGGTTGAAAGTGTAAAAATAAAATGGTTCTACAGCATCTGCCTATCCTTTGTCGCATTGGGATGCATCAGCCTGGTGAAAGAATTTTACTGGCTCGCCGCCTTACCGGTTGCGTTGGGATTCATTTACATGTCGATCTTTGCCATCGACGCACTTTTGTTCATCATCGTTTTCACCACGCCGCTTGCCATCAACCTGAGTGATACAACAGGTTTCGGGGTATCGCTCAGTTTGCCTACAGAACCGCTCATGTTTGGCACCATGGTGCTGTTCCTGCTAAAGGTGATTTTTGAAGGAGGGTTTGACCGGAAGGTTTTGTATCATCCTGTTACCATCGTCATCATCCTGAACCTGCTCTGGATCTTCACCACTTCACTCACGAGTACCATGGTGGTTGTTTCTCTCAAACACTTCCTGGCGAGGATGTGGTTTGTGACTTCTTTCTATTTCCTCGGAACACAATTGTTCCGGGAATATAAAAACATCAAACGGTTCATCTGGCTGTATGTGATTCCACTTGTCATCGTGATCGGGTACACGGTCATTCATCATGCACAATACGGCTTCACAGAAAAAACCGCTCACTGGGTGATGACACCGTTCTATAATGATCATACGGCGTATGCCGCAGCCATTGCCATGTTCCTGCCGGTGATGATCGGCTTATCGCGCAACCCAAAATACTCCATCAACAACAGGATGGCTTCATTCCTCATGTGCCTCGTATTCCTTTCCGCCATCATCCTTTCCTATACGCGTGCCGCATGGATCAGCCTTGCCGTGGCACTCATTGTTTACATCATCCTCGCATTCCGGATCCGGTTCATCACCGTATTCGTTTCCTTCGCTGTTCTGCTGTCGCTTTTTTTTATGTTCCGAACACAGATCACCATGAAGCTTGAAAAAAACAGGCAGCATTCATCCACTGATTTCAACAAACACCTCCAGTCCATTTCAAACATCACCACCGATGCTTCCAACCTGGAACGCATCAACCGCTGGAATTCCGCGATGCGCATGTTCAGGGAAAGACCTTTTCTCGGCTGGGGACCGGGAACATACCAGTTCAAGTATGCGCCGTTCCAGCATTCCAACGAGATGACCATCATCAGCACCAATGCAGGCGACCGGGGCAATTCGCACAGTGAATACATTGGCCCTCTTGCTGAAACAGGTGTGCTGGGTGCCGTTACGTTTATTTTAATTGTGATCGTGGTGATTTACCGCGCTGTCTTACTGTACCTCCGTTCGAAAGACAAAGAGATCCGGTTGCTTACCCTCGGCGTCCTGCTCGGACTGATCACCTACTTCGTTCACGGTGCCATGAATAATTTCCTCGATACCGATAAAGCATCCGTTCCCTTTTGGGGTTTCTGCGCCATCCTCGTTGCACTGGATGTGTACCACGAAAAGCAGTCGCATGAAAACGGACAGCAGAAACAAGTACACTGAGCCGGACATTTAATCATGCTCAGCCTGCAGATGTTTGTATAAAATGTTTTTCTGTCTTTTATTTTTAAAAAATTCCGGTCAGATAAAAATATAGCGGCATGATTGATTTCTTTAAAACAAGCTGGAGAGAAAAGCCGCTGCCGACTATCTTATGGATCGCTTTGCTGGCAAGGATTCCGGCAGTGATTTTTTCGAAAGGTTTTGGCTGGCACGACGATCACTTCCTGGTGATTGAGGCTGCGCAGGCCTGGGCCGACGGCACTGATTACAACAACTGGCTTCCAGGATCGGGGGCGGCACAACCCGACGGTCACAGTTATTTCTACAGCGGAATTCACTTTGTTCTTTTCAAACTGATGAACTGGATTCACCTGCATGATCCGCAGTCGAAGATGTACGTCATCCGCCTGCTGCATGCGTTGTTCTCCCTCCTCATTGTTTCCTTCGGATATAAAATAGTTCGTAAGCTCAGCAACGAATCATCAGCAAAGATAGCCGGGGTGCTGCTCGCCTTGTATTGGTTCATGCCGTTTTTAAGCGTTCGCAACTTAGTGGAATTTGTGACGATTCCTTTTTTGATGTGGGGCTGCTGGAAAATCATTGACAACGAAAAAAAATCAGCGAAGGTATTTATCAGTGCCGGCTTCATACTGGGGCTTGCTGTTTCCATCCGGTTTCAATCTTCCATTTTTATCTCCGGAATTCTACTTGCCTTACTCATCCGGAAACAATTCCGAACATTTCTCCTGGTCGCAGCCGGATCGTTTGTTTCTTTTTGCATCCTCCAGGTTCCCGCCGACCTCATCATCTGGAAAAAACCTTTCGCTGAATTTGCTGAGTACGTTCGTTACAACATCGCCAACTCACACAGCTATGGCAAAAATTCCTGGTACAGTTACCTGCTGCTGATTTCAGGAATCCTGCTTCCGCCCGTGAGTTTCTTTTTATGGTTTGGATTTTTCCGCACCTGGAAAAAACACCTGTTGTTGTTTCTTCCTGTCTTCCTCTTTCTTGTCTTTCATTCCTATTTCCCGAACAAGCAGGAACGGTTCATCCTCACCATCGTTCCTTTCATCATCCTCCTTGGCGTTGCGGGATGGGATGAGTTTGAAAAAAATTCTTCCTTCTGGCAACGCAACAAAAAACTGATGAAAGGATTTCTCATCTTTTCCATTTCCATCAATGTGCTGTTGCTTCCATTCATCAGCACGATGTACTCCAAGCGCGCACGCGTTGAAGCGATGGTCTATCTTTCAAAGTACCCGGATGTACGGTTTGTCCTGATGGAAGACAGGAGACATGAGACGGCAAAAATGCCACCTGAATTTTATCTTGGCCAGTGGATATGGGTCGGTGAAGTTTCGCAGACTTTTCCCATTGATACCATCATCCCCGTTTATAAAAAGATTACCATCGATGATCAGCCGAAATTCGTGCTGTTCTGCGAAGACTATGATCTTGAAAAAAGAGTGGGTGAGATGAAAACTCTTTTTCCTGCATTGACTTACGAAACAACGATTCAACCCGGTTTCATCGACGACATTTTATTCAGGATGAATCCGAAAAACGCCAACCAGACTATTTACATTTACAAGACCAGGAATTTTTAACGCATCACTTGTCACCAAAACGGCAACTCAGCAGCGTGATGTCATCCGTATAGGAACGGTTTTGCTTATAAGCAAAAAGGCGGTTCACCAGTTGCTTCTGCGCATCTTCGATGTTCTCCACATTCATTTTTGAAATCAGGAATTCACGCAAACGTTCGAGCCCGAATTCGGTTCCTTCATTGTCTTCCACTTCGATGACACCGTCGGTATAGCAATGTATCAATGCATTCACTGGAATGAACACTTTTCCCGTGTTGATGAAAGGCAATTCTTCAAACATACCAAGACCTGTACAACCTTCATTGAGCATATACACCACTTTGTCGTGCAACAGGAACGGCGGGTTGTGGCCGGCGTTGATGTACTGCAACTCCCTGCTCTTCGCATGGTAACGCCCGATGAAAAAGGTAATGAACTTCTCCCCTTTTGCACTGTTGAAAACGTTTGCATTCAGTTGTTTCACGAGTTCCGTCAATGTTGCATTGTGCATGACGTAGGCATGGAGGTTCGCCTGGAAATTACTCATCAGCAAAGCGGCGGGAATGCCTTTTCCTGAAACATCGGCCATGCAGAATACAAATTCGTCATCGCTTACCGGGATGTAATCATAATAATCACCGCCTACTTCCTGGTGTGGCAGATAGGTGGCATGCAATTCATATTTTTCATTGCGAGGAAGCGAAACCGGGAAGAGCATGTTTTGCATCTGCGCCGCCAGCTCCAGTTCCTTCTTGATTCCCGCCTGCCTGATTTTTTCTTCCGACACGATGTTGTTTTCAATGGCCACCACGATGAGATTTGTGATGGTCTGGATGAATGGTACCAGTTCATTCTTCCTTGGAATGGATGTGTTGTTCATCCCTCCAACCAATGCATAAGCGAGAATCCGGTCTTTGTGAAATACCGGGATGATCGTATCGAAGCATTTGATCCAGAGTTCTTTTTCCGTTTCGAGGTTGTGCAGGGAATTCAGCTCATCGAGAATTTTTTCGAGATCAAAATCCTGAAAACCTTTATCCGTGCCATACAACAGCGCACATTTCCACTGGTGTTCATGGATGAGCAAAGCGAGACGTTCCACTTTCAACTGACTGTGAAGCACATGTTCATAGACATCGAGCAACTGCTTGGTGGAAAAATTATAGTTGATGGCTTTGGAGATCTGCAGCAGCCAGTGTAACTGTAATTTTTTTTCCTGCAATTCAGAGGCGAGATCGTTTACTTCAGGAATGCCTGTGATGTGTTTTTCTGCTGACAAGAGTGTTTGATTTACTTTTTTAATTTCTCAATAATTCCGGGCAGTTGTTTTACCAAAGCAAGTTCACGCATTTTCTCGCGCGCTTCCTGGATGGGTATTCCAAAATAAACTTTCCCTCCAGCAATCGATTTCGGCACACCCGATTTTGCCAGTACCACTGCACCTTTGCCGATGGTGAGGTCTTTGGAAACGCCAACCTGTCCCCAGAGAATCACATCGTCTTCGATCACCGCAACACCGGCAATTCCCACCTGGCTTGCAAACAGACAATTTTTCCCGACAACCGTATCATGACCAATCTGGATGAGGTTATCGATCTTGGTTCCCTGCCCGATGATGGTATCACCGGAAACTCCTTTGTCGATGGTGCAGCCGGCTCCGATTTCAACATGATCGTGTATGATGACTCTGCCGCAGGAAAGCATTTTATCATAACCCTCCGGCCGGCGTTTGAAATAAAATGCATCGCCGCCGATCACCGTATTCGACTGGATGATGACGTGATCGCCAATCACACAATGATCGTAAATGCTCACGTTCGAATGGATGATGCAATGCTTCCCGATTTTTACATGATGGCCGACAAATGCTCCCGGCTGTATCACCGTTCCTTCGCCGATAACAGCTGAGTCGCTGATATTTTTTACCGCCGGTTCAAATTTCCTGAACGTTTTTACGATGGTGTTGTAAGCAGTAAACGGATCGTTGCAAAACAAAAGTGCTTTCCCTTGGGGTGCTTCCGTTTTTTTATTGATGATGATGAAAGTGGCCGAAGAACTCAGCGCTTTGTCGTAATATTTTTCATGATCCACAAAGGTGATGTCGCCATCTTCCACTTTGTGAATCTCGTTGATGCCGTGCACAAGCAGGCTTCTATCGCCGATGATTTCGGAAGCAGTGAGTTTTGCTAATTCATGCAACAATTGCGGAACGGGAAATTTCATACGGTCGCGATGGTTCACAAAAGTAAATATTTTCAGAGAGGATAATCACCCTGAAACCGCGCCATGAACTGTTTTATCAACATGCTTTGTCAAAACATTTTTTCAATAACACTTCTGATTCTTTGTACATTTCGCTGGCGAAGAACCTCTGTTTCGCGCCGGTGAACCGTACCACTTCCTTCAGAAGAACACATGCTGAAATCATTTTTTCAAAAAACATTCACCGAAGCCGGATGCGATGAAGCCGGCCGCGGATGCCTGGCCGGACCGGTGTTTGCGGCGGCAGTAATTCTTCCGCGTTCGTTTAAAAATAAATTGCTGAACGACTCCAAGCAACTGAGTGAATCACAGCGAAACCTGTTGCGCCCGCTCATTGAAAAAGAAGCCATCGCCTGGGCCGTTGCTTCCGTGACGCATGAAGAAATTGACGAGATCAATATTCTGAATGCATCGTTTCTCGCCATGCACCGCGCTTTGGATCAACTGAAAAAAACTCCTCAACTTTTGCTGATCGACGGCAACCGTTTCAAAAAATACAAAACAATTCCTCACCAGTGCATCGTGGAAGGCGATGCCAAGTATGCTTCCATTGCCGCCGCCTCTGTACTCGCCAAAACATACCGCGACGAACACATGATGCTGTTGCATGAGCAATTTCCTCTCTATAGCTGGAACAGCAACAAAGGGTACGGAACAAAAAAACACCGCTCCGCCATCATCGAACATGGTATTACTCCGCTTCATCGTAAAACATTCCGGCTGATTCCGGATCAGTTGGCGATGGAACTTTGACCAGGATGTTGGAAGATAAGAGAATTGAGAATCAAGAGCCAGGAATAAAGACAAGGGTGTTCGACTAAATCAACTTCAGGACGATTTGTTGATGAGATAATTTGATGATTAGCCAATGAACACTTACAGGGGAGATAGCAACTTAATTGGAATCGGGTAAACTACTAAGACACCCAGCAGGTGCTGCGCGACCTGCCGGGTGGTGGGTTCACCGCCACATGCTATCTTGCGGGAAACACATTTCCCCGAACCCTTTTGAATTTTATTCTATGAAAAATTTCAAATTTGCTGATGTATGATTACCTAACAGTCTTGCTAAATAAACACCGCCTGACAACTTAGGTAGTTTTAAATGCTGTATACTACTCCATTGTGGAATATGGTATCGGACTATTTCCTTGCCTTCAATGTCATTGATAACAATTATTGCAGGCTCATGCAGTACATTGTAAGTAAAAGTCAAATCCCCACTAGTTACTGGGTTTGGAAAAACATGAAATGAATTGTTGGGTGCCAAATTAAAGGAATTCACCGTAAGTACCGTATCGCACAAACTTCCAATTTCTGCGCCTAAAAAATAATTCGGATGGTTTGGAATTGTAAAACCATTATAAGTCGGTAAATGGATACAATGCTGACATAAATCACAACTTAAACCCAAACTATCTGGATAATTAATGACATGAATATCAACAGAACCGTTACCACAATTAATATAAATTTTTCCATCTGGGGCTAATTGAGATAAGTAAAATGTTGAGGCTAAGGGAAACTGTGGTGAATAAAACCCATCATAAATAGCCACAGTTGTTTGGGAAGAAGGAATGTTGGAAGAATTAATATCAAACTGATAAACATAATTTTGTGATGAAACATACAACACTTTCGAATTTGGGGAAAAAGCAACTCCACCTGCAATTGCACTATCATTAATATCAATATGAGCCTTGAGACTAAATTGTCCCAAGCAACGATCGAAATCAAAAATATCTAAATCCCCAATTCCTGCATCGTAGTAAGCAAAATAGTCTCCGCTTGGTGAAAATACACTTTGGCCCCAAATACCTCTTACAGCTCCAATATCCTGAGTATATGGTCCATTTATACCAAAGGGTGAAATCAAGTATTTGTAATAACGATTTGTATTATATTGATGACTGATTAACCACCAATCTCTACCATTTGCGTGTCTGCATGCCGTTAATCTACCTTCTACTAAGCTATCGTTTAATAGAATTGTATTTTTTTGTGTTACTGCTCCATGACCGGCGTATTGCGCCATGTCAATTATTGAATAATAAAGAAAAAATACGCAATAGGTGTTTCCATAATCATCACAAGTCTCATGAAATAAATAATATCTCAACGAATCATTTGGAAAAGGTAAAATGAGATTGGCTTGTGGAATCGCCAAGCCAAATGAATCTCTTATGGTGGTATAAATTCCCAGATTAAGGCCACTACCATTTATCATTGTATCATTTTGTGAATTCGCAACAAAAATACCATTCGTGCTAAATAGAAAATTACCATTTGCATCACAGATTACCCCATTAGTGCAATTGAAATTCATAATACGGGTTTGATAACTGATATTTAGGTTACTTCCTGTGAAATTCATATTGGTGCCGCCATAAGGAATTCCTGCCCAACTTTGATAACCCATGAGCCAAAGGTTATTGATACCTTGCGAAAAACAAATAGAAGTAGTAAGCAAAAAAATCAACAACCAAAATGTTTTCATTTTGCAATTTACAAAATAAAGTAACTCCATTAAATTTTAAAAGAGTTACTTCATAACTCATGCTCTATAAAAAATTAACAACATCGATGGTTACAAGCGATCAAAACTCAAATTCGTTCAAGCACTTGATACCGAAATTACCCGACTTATTGTTGAAGTTTGCGGAGGAGATCCCAATAGACCTCCATATCTCAATTCGACGTAGTGCTTTTCACCCGTGGTGGGACCATATCTTGTGGGAACAGGCCTTTCCCAAACCCTTTTTAAGTTGCGTTAAGGATCAAATTTTTGTATCTTTGGTAATCCCAAACGGGATACATTTTCGATTTGTGATATACTATATTCATGAAAAAGCTGCCTAAAGCTGTGCAAGTGTGCCTGTGGTCGTATGATACCGACAAAATAGATATTTCTTCTCCGGAAGATCGTTTTCGGGTTATTTTAAATGTCCTCAACCGTGGTACAATGGAGGCCGTCAAATGGCTTTGGCAGACCTACAGCAAAGATGAAATCCGAGCAACCATAACACATAGTATTGCATCGGAGTGGAACAGCAAGTCACTTTCTTTTTGGTCTCGTTTCTACAACACATCTCCTTCAAGGGTAACACGCTTTGCCAAATCTTATGCAACTTCACTGGGATATTCTCGATAAAAAAAGGAAAGCTATTTTGCCTCTTCTGAAGACCTTTTCTGAAGATGGATTTTACCTTGCCGGAGGAACGGGGCTTGCCTTACAATTGGGACACCGAGACAGCATCGATTTTGATTTCTTCAAAATAGACCACTACGATACGGATACACACATATTAAAACTCAATACAGTATTTAACACACATGACCTTACTGTAACGCAGCAGGAGAAGGATACGGTATCTTGTGTCGTTGATGGCTCAATACAAATGAGTTTTTTTAGTTACCCGTATCAACTACAAAGTCCGTTGATCCAATCCGACTATTTCAATCTTGCATCAGTGGAGGACATTGCCTGCATGAAGGTGTCCGCTATTTCTGGCAGGGCAACGGAAAAGGACTACGTGGACTTGTATTTTATCTTGCAACACCTCTCGCTGAACGACTTGATCGATTTCTGCCGAAAGAAATTCAGAACAGTGGACGAAGTAGTGATTCTGAAATCACTTTCTTTTTTCGATGATGTGGAAAAGGAACACATTCTGTTTAAAGGGAAGAACCGTGTCACTTTAAAGCAGCTGCAAAAATATTTTATGAAATTGACCGATGAGCACATGCGTCAGAGCGAACTACAATCAGTTCGTAAAAAGGATCAAGGAAAACAGATTGAGCGATAAACAAATGACAGGTAGAAATTAACCCGCCCGCCTGAACGTTTTTCACGAACCATTTTTCAATTTGTAAAGTTTCCGGATTCAAAAACGTCCTGCATACTTCCCTACCGGCGCGTTTTGCAAGATAGCGTGTGGACGGTCAACAGTTCCTGATTGATCCGCCACACGCTATCTTGCGGGAAACACATTTTCCCGAACCCTTTTGAATTTTATTCAACTAAAAATTTCACATTGGCTGAAGTACGATTGCTTATCAGTCTTGCCAAATAAACACCACCGGACAATTTAGGTAGCTTTAAATGTTGTACACTGCTCCATTGCGGAAGCTGATACCGTGCCACTTCTTTTCCTTCAATGTTATTAATGACAATAGCTGAAAGTTCACCCATGGAAGGATACATAAAGGTGAGTTCTGAATTGGATGAAGTCGGATTCGGAAACACACTTAGCTTTAAATTTTGAACCTGAGAACTTTGAACTGCTAAAACTGTATCGCATAAACTACCACTTTCAACACCCAAAAAATAATTGGGATGGTTTGGAATTGTAAAACCATTGTAAGTTGGCAAATGAATACAATGTTGACATAAATCACAACTTAATCCTAAGCTATCTGGATAATTAATAACATGAATATCAACAGTACTATTACCACAATTTATATAAATTTTTCCGTCTGGGGCCAGTTGAGATAAATAGAATAACGTAGCTAAAGGCGGTTGAGGCGAATAATAACCATCATAAATAGCCACTGTAGTTTGAGTTGCTGCAATATTGCTAGCAGTAACATCAAACTGATACACATAGTTCATGGATGAAGCATAAAGTACTAGTGAGTTTGGGGAGAAAGCAACACCTCCAATACCAGCACTATCATTAATGACAATGTGATTTAACTCACTGAAATTTCCAGAACATCGATCAAAATCCATGATATCTAAATCACCAATACCTGGCACATAATATGCAAATCGATTTCCATTAGGCGAAAAAACGCATTGACCAAAAAAACAATCTCTATTGGCACCAATATTTTGATTAAATGGACCTTGAATTCCATAAGGTGTTAAAAGAAATTTATAATATCTATTAGATAAATTTTTATGTGAAATCAACCACCAATCTCTTCCATTTGCATGCCTACATGCGGTAAGCCTACCTGTCACCAGGCTATCGTTTAATAAAACAACATTTTTATTAATTACCCCACCTCTGCCACTATCTTGTGCCATATCAATTACAGAATAATAAAGGTAAAGTGCACAGTATGTATTCCCATAATCGTCACTTGTCTCATGAAATAAATAATATTTCAATGAATCATTAGGAAACGGTAAAATGAGATTAGCTTGTGGAATAGCTAGACCAAATGAATCTCTTAAGGTGGTATAAACCCCCGGATTAAGACCACTACCATTTACCATTGTATCGTTTTGGGAATTCGCAACAAAAATACCATTCGTGCTAAATAGAAAATTACCATTTGCATCACAGATTACCCCATTAGTGCAATTGAAATTCATAATACGGGTTTGATAACTGATATTTAGGTTACTTCCTGTGAAATTCATA
>JAPLDA010000015.1 GCA_026391945.1 Bacteroidota bacterium
CCCCCGGATAAAAAGCATCTTCCAGGTGATCCACCTTCGTGTATTCGTTGTTTACGATCACGGTGATGATGTCAAAACGCGATTCGAGGTCGATGTCAAACTCTTTGATATAAGCATCAGCAGCTTTGATCACCATCTTTTGTTTTTTCATCGGAACCATGAACTCCGGATCGCTGAGATACGATGACTGCCTGGTTTTGACTTCCACGAAAACCATCCTGTTGTCTTTTTCTGCGACGATATCCACTTCCGCTTTGCCGAAAAAATAATTTTGCTTGAGAATCGAATAGCCTTTTTTCCTGAGGTGTTCAGCGGCCAGTTTCTCTCCCAGTTTGCCGAGTTCGTTGTGTTCGCTCATGATGCAAAAGTAAGTTCCATTTTATCCGTCACATTCAGCGTCGCTTCTCTTCCGAATAGCAATGGAAAATTATTCTGAATATGTCCGGCAGGAAAACCATAGACGACCGGGAAGTTATATTCCGCCACGGTGCCGTGAATGATCTCTTCCGCCGTTTTGCCAAAAGGTATTTCATTGTCTTTCATCTCCGACATGCTGCCGACAACCAGCCCCGCCAGGTTCTGAAGTTTGCCACTGCGCTTCAGGTTCATCATCATCCGGTCGATGTGATACAGGTATTCATCCAGGTCTTCGAGGAATAAAATTTTTCCTGTCGTGTCGATGTCGGAAGAGGAGCCGGCGAGTGAATACAGTAAAGAAAGATTTCCTCCAACCAACACGCCACTTGCTTTTCCTTTCCTGTTCAGCTTTTCGAGCGATGCCTGTTGTCTGGAAGACGAATAACTCAACCGCTCGCCGAACAGCGTGTTCTTCAACACAGTCAGCGAAGCATCGTTCAGCTTTGGAATGTTCAGGCTCATCGGCGCATGCAGTGTTTCCACGTCGCAGTTCCGGTGAACATGAGAATGTACAACGGTGATGTCGCTGAAACCGATCAGCCATTTCAGGTTTTTGATGAACCGTTTGAAGTCCACCAGGTCAATGATTCTGACCGTTCCATAACCGCCGCGGGCAAATAAAATCGCCGAGATATTTTTGTTGTTCAATGCCCGCTGGAAATCAGCAGCCCGCTCTTCATCACTTCCCGAAAACTGGTTGTCATGCTTAAACAGGTTTTTCCCGAATTGCACATACAGTCCCCATGACTTCAGCTTATCGACACAGGGTTTTACTTCAGCTTTTACAACCTTCCTCGCTGTTGAAATAATCGCTACGGTATCTCCCGGTTTTAAATATGGCGGACGAATCATCTTTGCTATCTTTGGCGCACTAAAATAGTTTAAAGTTCGATGTGTACGGTTGAAAGGTAAATTTCTTTCTTCTCAACCCAACATCCATTTTAATCGCACCATTTTTTATGAAACGATATACGATCACAGCCGCCTTGCCTTATACCAATGGTCCCGTTCACATCGGGCACATGGCCGGCGTGTATGTGCCTGCCGATATTTTTGCGCGTTACCTGCGCTGCAAAGGAGAAGATGTGATTTTTATCTGCGGATCCGATGAGCACGGCGTTCCGATTACACTTCGTGCGAGGAAGGAAGGAATCACGCCGCAACAGTTGGTTGATAAGTACCATACCATCATCAAAAACAGTTTCGCCGAATTCGGAATTTCCTTCGACATCTACCACCGCACCAGCGATCCTGTTCATCACCAGACAGCTTCTGATTTTTTCAAAACGCTGTACGACAAAAATATTTTTACGGAAGAAGAAAGCGAACAGTATTTTGATGAGGAAGCGCAACTCTTTCTCGCCGACCGTTACATCACCGGAACCTGTCCGAATTGCGGCAACGACAATGCGTATGGCGATCAGTGTGAAAAATGCGGGAAGAGTTTATCGCCGAAGGAACTGATCAACCCTCATTCCCAACTCAGCGGCAAAGCTCCGGTGCTGAAGAAAACCAAACACTGGTATCTTCCTCTCGATAAAATGCAGAAGGATTGGCTGGAAGCATGGATTAAAAGTCATGACGGCGACTGGAAGAACAACGTATCCGGTCAGTGCAAATCGTGGCTCGACCAGGGTTTGCAGCCGCGTGCAGTTACGCGCGACCTCGACTGGGGAGTTCCTGTTCCGTTATCCGGTGCAAAGGGAAAAGTATTGTATGTGTGGTTTGATGCGCCGATCGGATATATCTCGGCGACGAAAGCGTTGTTTGAGAGCCAGGAATCAGGAGCCAGGAATCAGGACAAAACAACTCTCAAATCCGGTAACTGGGAACTTTACTGGAAAGACAAAGACACGAAGCTCATTCACTTCATCGGCAAGGACAACATTGTTTTTCACTGCATCATTTTCCCGGCGATGCTGAAAGCACATGGTGATTTTATCCTGCCTGAAAATATTCCTGCCAACGAATTCCTGAATCTCGAAGGAGAAAAAATTTCCACGTCGCGCAACTGGGCTGTGTGGCTGAATGAATACCTCGAAGATTTTCCCGGCAAACAGGATGTGTTGCGTTATGTGTTGTGTGCAACGGCTCCCGAAACGAAGGACAACGATTTTACATGGAAAGATTTCCAGGCGAGAAACAACAGCGAACTCGTTGCCATCCTCGGAAATTTCGTGAACCGCACGCTGGTTCTCACGAAAAAATATTTCGACGGAAAAGTTCCGCAGTATGCCGATCTCACGGATGATGACAAGGCCTGTATCAAAGCCATGAAGGAGACTCCGGCATTGATCAGCAACAGCCTTGAGAAATACCGTTTCCGGGAAGCGCTGAGTGAACTCATGAATCTCGCAAGACTGGGAAATAAATACCTCGCCGATAACGAACCGTGGAAAAAATTTGAAAGCGATCCGAAACGAACCGGAACGATCTTATACATATCGCTTGAAATAACTGCCTACCTCGCTGTTCTCATGGAACCCTTTCTTCCGCATACTTCTGAAAAGCTGATGAACATGCTTCTCATCGAAAAGAAGAAATGGGATGAGGTATTGGGTAAACAGGTTTTATCAGTCGGACATCAACTCGGCGAGGCCTCTCTTCTCTTTGAAAAAATCGAAGACGATGCGATTGAAAAACAAGTGGAGAAACTGCGGAAGACGAAGGAGTCGGCAGTCCAATCCGCAATCACGAATCCGCCATCCGCCATTGCTTTCAAATCACCAACGACCTTCGATGACTTCAACAAAATGGACATCCGCATCGGAACGATCCTCACTGCCGAACGCGTTCCGAAAACAGAAAAACTTTTGAAGCTTACCATTGATACAGGAATTGATCAGCGAACCGTTGTTTCGGGAATAGCACAGTATTATGATCCGGAAAAAATAATCGGTCAGCAGGTGAGCATCTTAGTAAATCTTGAGCCGAGAAAAATAAAAGGCATCGAGTCGATGGGCATGATCCTGATGGCTGAGAATTCAAATGGCGAACTTTCGTTTGTGGCTCCTGTAAAAAATACCGACAACGGAAGTGCAGTAAAATAATTGATGATGCCGGATTCCCCGCAAGCTATGGACGCGCTTTCACAAAACATCACCATCTCCATCAAACACATGGTGAGCAGCCGTTGCATGAAAGTGATCAGGGAGGAGTTGGAGAAGACTCAGAAAATTTTCGTACACAAAATTTCTCTTGGCTCGGCGGACATTTCTTTTGACCCCGTTGCCGTTACGTTGGATGACATCTCCCGGATCCTATCTGCAAACGGATTTGAGCTGATCCACGACAAGGAAACGATGCTCGTTGAGCAGATAAAAATTGCCGTCCTCGAAATGATTTTTTACGGCAACAACCTCAACACCATCATCCGCAACTCCGATTACCTGGGCGATAAGCTCGGAATGCCATATGTGCAGGTGAGCAAAATTTTTTCTGAACGAACCGGTTCGACGCTGGAGAAGTACATCATCCTTGTAAAAATTGAACGGGTGAAAGAACTCATCAGCTACGGCGAAATGACGCTGAGCGAAATTGCATACATGATGGGTTACAGCAGTGTGCAATACCTCAGCAACCAGTTCCGGCAGGTGTCCGGTTTTTCCGTTTCCGAATTCAAGAGTCTCCCTGAAAAGCCGCGCCGGCCGCTCGATTCGCTGCTTGCATAAAATTCTATAACTTTTTTTCAGAATCTTATAACAAGGTGGAGTTAAACCTTCTCTATCCTTGTGGCATCTATTCACCAAATCATTTTTCAACATGAAAATAAGAAAAAACATTGCCGTGAGTGATTCCGGTTTCATCTTTAATCCTTCTACGGGAGATTCTTTTTCTACCAACCCAATCGGTTTGGAAATTATCCAGATGCTGAAGGAAGAGAAGAGCAAAGAAGAAATGCGGAAGACGATTCTCCAGAAGTACCAGGTGGATGAAGCAACCTTTGAAAAGGATTTTTATGACTTCGTAAGCATGCTTCACCAGACACAAATCATATCCCAGGATGAAGAAAAGAAAAATTAATATCGCTGTAACCGGCCTGAACAACATCGACAGTCCGGGTCCCGGAATTCCTGTGATCCGTGCGTTGCGCGACAGCAAAAAATTTGATGTGCGCATCATCGGGCTTTCGTACGAAACGCTGGAGCCGGGTTTGTACATGCACGATCTCGTGGATAAGTCGTACCAGGTTCCTTTTCCATCAGCAGGAACAGAAGCCTTGCTGGAACGGCTCCGCTACATTCATTCGGTGGAAAAAATAGATGTGATCATTCCGAATTTTGATGCGGAGTTGCAAAACTTCATCAAACTGGAGGAAACGCTGAAGAAGGAAATGGGAATCAGCATGTTTCTGCCTACGCACGACCAGTTTGAAGAACGCCACAAAGCCAACCTGATGGAATTCGGGAAACAGCATGGCATCCAGGTTCCGTTTGGTAAAATGATTTTCAGCACGGCGGAGATTCCGTCTCTCACCAAAGACTTCACCTATCCTGTTGTGGTGAAAGGAAAATACTACGATGCTTCCGTGGCTTACAACCCGGAACAGGTCGCCACGTATTTTAATAAACTCAGTGCGAAGTGGGGATTGCCCATCATCATCCAACAATATGTGTTCGGATCGGAAGTAAATGTGACCGCCATCGGAGATGGAAAAGGAAATGCCATCGGAGCCGTTCCCATGAGGAAACAATACATCACCGATAAAGGAAAAGCATGGGCCGGTATTTCTCTCGATGATGAAAAGCTGGTTTCAATCGCCAACAAACTGCTGGCTTCTTCCAAATGGCGCGGAGGCATGGAACTGGAATTCATCAAATCGGCCGCCGGAGAATATTTTCTTCTTGAAATCAATCCGCGGTTTCCGGCATGGGTGTATCTCGCTGTCGGCTGCGGACAAAATCATCCTGAAGCATTGGTGCTGATGGCGCTTGGCGAAAAAGTAAAACCCTTCAAAGAGTATGAGAAAGGAAAATTATTCGTCCGCTACTCTTACGATCTGATCGTGGATCTGAAAGAATTCGAAACGATCTCAACCCTTGGAGAGCTTTGATTCATTGAGCGCTTTTAACAATTCAAAAATCAATGAATCAATATTAAACAATCATTAATAATTCAATGGTAATATAAAACACTATTTTCATTATGTCTAAACTCCCTTATGAACGCCCCGTCATCCAACGATTGAACACCGGTTCGATGAACAAATTCGGAACCCGTACCGAGTATGCGCCGGTTACTCACATCGAAAATGTATCCGTGAAAAGTCTGATCAGTGAATTCGGATCTCCTTTGTTTGTCATTTCCGAAAACAAAATCCGGCAACTGTACAGCGATGTGACCCGTGCTTTCAAAACGCGTTACCCGCGTGTTCAGTTTGCATGGTCGTACAAAACCAATTACATGAATGCCGTGTGCAATGTTTTTCATCAGCTCGGTTCATGGGCTGAAGTGGTTTCCGGTTTTGAATACAACAAAGCGCTGAAGAACGGTGTTCCCGGCAGCAAAATTATTTTTAATGGTCCTGATAAAACCGATGATGAACTCACGCTTGCTATCAGGAATGATTCACTCATTCACATTGATCACCTCGATGAGTTGTACCGCATCATCGAACTGGCAGTTGAATTGAAAAAACGTCCGAAGGTTGCCATCCGTGTCAACATGGATGTAGGCATTTACCCGATGTGGGATCGTTTTGGTTTCAACTATGAAAACGGACAGGCATGGGATGCCATCAACAAAATAATTCTCACCGATAAAATCGACCTGGTCGGTTTGCATGCGCACATCGGAACGTTTATGCTTTCTCCGCAGGCCTATGGCGTAGCGGCTTCCAAGCTTGCCGATCTGGCTTACCATACCAAAATCAAATTTGAAAAGAACATCGAATACATTGATCTCGGCGGCGGCTTTGCATCCAAAAATACGCTGAAGGGTTCTTACCTGAAAGGAAGTGATTCTTCTCCTTCTTTTGATGATTACGCGGAAGCCATCAGCACGGCTTTGCTGAATGCTGAATATACCAAAGAGCACATGCCGCTGCTGATTCTTGAATCAGGAAGAGCATTGATCGATGAAGCCGGCTTCCTGCTGGGAACGGTGATCGCGAACAAACGGTTGTCGGATGGAAGACGTTCCACCATTCTTGATTTCGGAGTCAATATTCTGTTCACGGCATTCTGGTACGATCATAAAATTTCCCCGGCGCAGGATTTCAGTCATTACACCGAGGATACCGTTTTGTACGGACCCCTGTGCATGAACATCGATGTCGTTCGTGAAAATGTTACATTGCCTCCGATGAAAAAAGGTGATCAGGTGGTGGTGCATACGGTGGGCGCTTACAACATGACGCAATGGATGCAGTTCATCTCGCTCCGCCCGAACATCGTGCTGATCGATACGAATGGAAAAACGCATCTCATCCGGGCGAAAGAAAGTCTCGATACGTTGAACAGCCAGGAGCGGATGCCGGCACATCTTTCATCTTTTAAATTGTAAAATTCAGTACGAAAACCCGAAAGCATTTGTGGAGCAATTGAATTATTACAGAAAACTTTTTGCTGAAGGCATCTTAAAAAGTTATGCCCAGATTTTCTTTTCTGCCAGCAACACGTTTGCTTCCATCATCCTTGTGGCCACGCTGATCAACCCGACTTCAGGAGTCGCCGGGCTGATTTCACTTTTGTTTACCATGATCTTCGCCGTATGGTTTGGATTCAGTCATGTAAACATCCGCAATGGAATCTATGGATTCAACAGCATCCTCACAGGGTTGCTCATCGGTTCTTTTTTCCAGTTCAGTTTACCGATGTTCATCCTGTTGTTCATCGCTTCACTGCTGAATTTACTGATCACGATTGGTTTTTCGGGGATTGCATCGCGATACCATGTTCCGTTTCTCTCCCTTCCGTTTTTATTTACATGCTGGCTGATCTTACTGGCGGCGGGAAATTATCATGGACTCACCACCAATGATTTCAATGTGTTTATCTATAGTAAGCTTTACTGGCTGGGCGGACAGTCGCTCGTTGATTTTTATGATCACCTGAAATTTTACCGGCTTCCGCTCTGGATGGATACGTATTTCAAATCTCTCGGAGCGATTTTATTTCAATACAATCTCCTCTCAGGATTGCTGATCGCTGCCGGTCTTCTTTATTTTTCTCGCATTGCCTTTTCACTTTCACTCATCGGTTTCATCAGCGGGTATTTCACCTATCATTATTTGTTCAACAATACAACCGGACTCGATTATTCTTTTTATGGTTTCAATTTTATTCTGACATCGATCGGCATCGGCGGGTTTTTCCTGATCCCGAATAAATATTCTTATTCATTGGCGATATTACTGTCGGTATTGTCGGCCCTGGTCATTGGTTCCGTCAGTAATTTCTTCAATGTATTTCATTTGCCGGTGTATTCATTGCCGTTTTGCATCCTGATTATTCTCACCTTATATACCATGCAATTCAGGTGGAGGCACGACCGTTTCATCCGTGTCATTTACCAGCTGATCAGTCCGGAAAAAAATCTCTACCGCCATTTGCTTTACCAGCAGCGGTACAGGAATACGGTTTCATTCGATTTGTTCCTGCCGTTCAACGGAGTGTGGCATGTATCGCAGGGTTATAACGGGAAACAAACACACCGTGAAGACTGGAAGCATGCGCTGGATTTTGTGATCAGGGATGAAGAAAAAAAAACATACCGGCTTCCCGGAACTTCCGTGGAACATTATTATTGTTACAACCTTCCCGTGGTAGCTCCCGCTGCCGGGTGGGTGGAGAAAATCGTCGACGGAGTTTTCGACAACGACATTGGCGACGTGGATGTCAACCGCAACTGGGGAAATACGATTGTGATCCGTCACAGCAACTTTTTATTCAGCCAGGTCAGCCACCTGAAGAAAGGAACTTTTAAAGTGAGAGTGGGAGATTATGTAAACAAAGGTGATGTGCTGGCCATGAATGGAAACTCCGGCAGGTCACCGGAACCTCACATCCATTTCCAGTTGCAGGCAACATCACAGATCGGTTCCAAAACAATTCCTTTCCCAATAAGTTTTTTCATGAAGCATGATGGTGATCGTGTCTTCCTTAAATCGTATGAAGTACCGGCGGAAGGCGATACCATTTCCAATGTCGAAGTGAGTTCTGTTCTGAAAGATGCATTTCACTTTATTCCCGGTAAAAAATTTGTGTTACAAGTCACCGGTCATAAGAAGGAACCTTATTATACCACGTGGGAAGTTTTCACGGATGCGTACAACAATTCATATTTGTATTGCAGCGTTTCGAAAGCGGTGGCATATTTCACCAACAACGGAACGGTGCACCAGTTCACCAGTTTCAGCGGGGAACAGGATTCGGCCTTGTTTCATTTTTACCTGGCGGCTTACCGGGTGCTGCTCGGGTTTTATGATCGCTTAAGCCTCGATGATGCATTGCCGCTCGATGTCATGCACAATCGTTTTGCATTTCTTATCCAGGATTGGATTGCGCCGTTTAAAGTATTTATGAAGGCGGATTACAGGCTCGATTATTCTTCCCGCGACAACGACGTATTCACCAGTAAAATGACGTTGAACTCCACGTGTTGCAACCGGTATGGAAAGAAGATGCACAACATCAGCAACTATGAAATGAATTTATCAGCCAATCGCATCGACACCTTAAAGATTGACTCAAAAAATAAACACATCGAATTAAAATTTATCCCAGGCAAGTGATACGCTTCTTTTTACATCGGCTGTTCCGTCAGAAACATAGTTTTCTGAAAGCATGGATGTTTGTTGTGTTGAACATTTTTTGCATGACCGTTTCCCATGCACAGGAGGAGTTGAATTCTTCCGTCGTTGAAAAAAAATCGTTTGAATTATTCAGCGCCGGTAAGTGGGATGAACTGGTTTCATTCTCCAAAGAAGCCATCGGCAAGGGCTACGATTATTTTTACCTTCGCTACCGTTACGGGTATGCGTTGTATTCATTGCAGCGTTACAGGCAGGCAACGATGCAGTTTCAGCATGCTTCCCATTTTAATTCAACGGATTCACTCAACCGTGTGATGTTGTACTATTCATACAGCCAGTCGGAACGGTTTACCGATGCAACCTTGATTGAAGCCGTTGCAACCGGGAAACAGGTGAGTAGCCCTTTGGATTTTCTCTATGCGGAGACCGGTGAAAAAATCAGCGATACTCCCGATTCGATTGGCAACATGTTTTTCTTTCACTTCGGTTTGCAGAGCCGGTTCAGCAGGAGAATCAGTTTGTACGGCGGTTACTCGTATTCAAGCCAGGATTTTTTCCGCGATACCATTTCACAAAATCAATTGCTTCTGAAAGGAGAAATCAAGCTGGCACGGGGAATAAGCTTTGTTCCGGTGTTTAGTTTGTTGTCAGTAACCCTTACGACAGCCATCCCAAGACCACCTCCTCCTATGATGCCTCCTGGAGCAAAGCCGCCACCGCCAATTCCTGTTATCAATACAACCTCCAATTATGTTACTGGAGCAAATGCCCGTGTTTCATTCGGAATATTGGATGTAAAAGCCGGAGGTTATGTGCTTCGCTTCGACGGTAAAAATAATTTGCAGTTCCCGGTTTCAGTGAATGCATATCCATTTGGAAACGACCGCCTGGTTTGTTTTTCGGAAATGAATATGCTGCACGACAGTTTGAAAACGAATTCGTTTTTCAAAGAAGGAATCCGGGTTCGTGCGATGAAGGATTTCTGGATCAGCGCCGAGTATATGAAATCAAACCTTGCCAACTTCCTGGAGTCTGAGGGTTATTCCATTGATAATTCGCAAAACATCCTGAACGGCCGGTTGCAGGTTTCCGGAATTGTTCATGTGAATCACTGGAATCTCTACCTTACTTATCAACATGAAAAACGAACGACCTTTCATTTCAATCAATCTTATTCTCTGAATAATTTCTTTCTTGGCCTCAAATTTAGTTTCTGAAAAAATAAATCCATACTATGAAAAATAAATTTCAAAAAATCTGCCTGGTTGTTTTTTGTGTCAGCACATCAGCCATCTATTCCCAAACATCTGACCTCGTGGTGATGCAGAAAGCATTTGCTTCCAGTTATACCAGTGAGTACAACAAGGATTACTCAAAAGCGATTGCCGATCTGAAAACCATCTACCACGAAAAATCCTATGAACTTAATCTCCGCCTGGGCTGGCTGAATTATGAGAACCAGTTGTATTCAGAAAGCATCAGCTATTATAAAAATGCGATGAAGCTGATGCCGTATTCCATCGAAGCCAAATTCGGATTCGTTTACCCGGCTGCCGCTCTTGGCAACTGGGATGATGTCCTGAAAACGTATCTTGATATTTTATCCATCGACCCTCAAAATACAACGGCTCTTTACCGCCTTGGAATTATTTATTATTCCAGGAATGATTATGGCAACGCCGAAAAATATTTTGAAAAATTGGTGAACCTGTACCCGTTTGGGTACGATGGCGTCATCAACCTCGCCTATGCAAAAATGAATGTGAACAAAACAGAAGAAGCCCGCTTGCTTTTCAATAAAGCCCTGATGATTTACCCTTCCGATACTACGGCAGCAAAAGGGTTGAGGCTGTTGAAGTAAAAGAAGGAAGTGCCGGAAATCACGCTTTTACTTTTTACTTTTTCAGAATGACTCCTGTACAATGTGTATTTTTGAAGGATGGAAGCATTGAACAGCATTGAAGAGTTTAAAGCGTCACCTGAAATACGCGGAAAACTTTCAGGATATGGAATTGCAAAATCATTTCATGAAGGCGATATCATATTAAATGAAAATGCAAACATCAAAGCCATCCCGATTGTCACCAAAGGCAGCATGAAAGTGATGCGTACCGATGAGGATGGGAGGGAATTGCTTTTGTATTACATCAAAGCAGGTGAAAGTTGCATCATGTCTTTTCTCGGAGCCATGCACCATGAAACAAGCAAGGTGAAAGCCATCGCAGAAGAAGACACCGAAATTCTTTTTATTCCCGTTGATAAAGTCGGGTCACTCATCAAAGAATATCCCGAATGGCTCGATTATATTTTTCGCCTCTACCATAAACGGTTTGAAGAATTGCTGGATGTGGTGAATGCCATCGCTTTTAAAAAAATGGATGAACGGCTTCTTCAGTCCATCAAAAAGAAATCGGAAATATCCGGCAGCCAGACACTGCAGGTGACACACGAACAACTGGCCAATGAACTGGGGACTGCGCGCGTGGTGGTTTCCCGGCTGCTCAAGCAAATGGAAGATGAGGGCCTGGTTAAACTGGGCAGAAATAAAATCACCCTTGTGTAACAAATGTGACTGTAAGGCCCCGGTAAATGATGGAGCTTTGCAGACAAATTAATCACTAAAAACTAATCACTATGAAACAAAACATGGGAGCCTCCGACCGCTTCGTAAGAATTCTCCTGGCAATCATCGTTGCGGCACTTTACCTGACCCACCAGGTTTCAGGAACTATTGCCATCGTTCTTTTGATTCTTGCCGGAGTGTTTGTCCTGACAAGCATCTTTAGTTTTTGTCCGTTGTATTTACCATTCGGACTTTCAACAGGGAAAAAGCAGCAGGAATCCGAAACAGCAAAATAAATTGGTCATCATGGTTTAAATCACCAGAATGGATCCATACCAATGAATTTTATCAGCAAAAATAAACTCACACTCATCGGGATTGTGATCGGTGCAACCGGCGGCTATCTATATTATCATTTTATAGGCTGCTCCGGCGGAACATGTCCCATCACATCGAAACCACTGAACAGCACCTTATACGGAAGTGTCATGGGTGGTTTATTATTCAGTATGTTTCAAAAAGAAAAACAAAATAGAAATCAAGATTCATGAACAACAAGAGTAAAACAATTGTAGATGTAAGAACACCCGGAGAATTCATGGGTGGAAATGTAGCCGGCTCCATCAACATTCCTTTGCAGGAGATTGCGCAGCGACTGGATGAGCTGAAACAATTGCCGCAGCCGATCATTTTGTGTTGCGCCAGCGGCAACCGCAGCGGACAGGCAACTGCATTCCTGAGAAACTCAGGTATTGAATGTGAAAACGGCGGCAGCTGGCTGGATGTGAATGATACCGTTTGTCAATAAGATAAAATCATGGAACCGAAGGACGAATTGCAATGCTGTGTCACCACCTGTGGTTTGCCGTTGAATGCAAATTACTGGGACCAGCAGTATCAAAACAACGAAACGGGCTGGGACATGAACCAGGTTTCACCCCCTGTCAAAAATTATATAGACACCCTTTCCGGCAAGGCTATAAAGATTCTGATTCCGGGCTGCGGCAATGCGTACGAGGCGGAGTATTTAATGGAAAATGGCTTCACGAATGTCACCTTGATTGATATAGCCGGAACACTGGTGAACAGCCTAAGAGAAAAATTTTCCGGGAAGCCGATTCGGATTTTACACCAGGATTTTTTTGAACACAATGAAAAATATGATCTGATTCTTGAACAAACATTCTTCTGCGCCATCAATCCTTCACTGAGAGAACGGTATGCTGCCAAATGTTTTCACCTGTTGAATGGAGGAGGAAAAATTGCCGGATTATTATTCAACATTGAATTTGAAAGGGACGGTCCGCCATTCGGTGGAAAAAGGGAAGATTATCAAATCTTGTTTGAGCCGATGTTTCACCTGGAACAATTTGATAAGTGTGAAACGTCCATTCCGAAAAGACAAGGCAACGAACTGTTTGTTGAAATGAAGAAAAAAAATATGTCTGCGGATTGGGTAAAACTTTACAGGACTACCGGAATCACCTGCAGCGGATGTAAGAGAACGGTTACTCAGAAATTATTGAAAACAGAGGGAGTGAAGTCGGTTTCCATCAACTCTGATTTTTCCGAACTTCTTGTGGTTAGCAATCAACCAGCTCCTCTTGAAGTTCTGCGGAATGCACTGGCTGATGACACGAATTATCAACTGAACGAAACTTTTATTTAAAACAAAACCATGATACAAGCGATTAAAAATTTATTCGGAATAAAACCGGCGGTCAATTTCAATGAACTGATGGAACAGGGCGCCACCATTATTGACGTGCGCTCCAAAGGAGAATACCAGGGCGGTCACATCAAAGGTTCGGTGAACATTCCATTGGATAATTTAAAAAACCATTTGTCGAAATTTAAAAAGGACCAACCCATCATCACCTGTTGTGCCTCCGGGATGAGAAGCGCTTCTGCTAAAAGTATTTTGAAATCAGGCGGGTTTGAAAATGTGCACAACGGCGGTGGCTGGATGAGTCTGAGAAATAAAATCCGGTGACATGAGCTATTTCAAGCTGCCGCTTTTCGTCAACTGGAATTCCATGCGTTGGATACAACTCATCTTTGGAGTCTTTTTTTTCATCCAGGGAATTTATTCGCACGACTGGGTACCCGTTATGGGCGGCGGATGGTTTTGTTACATGGCATTCGGCAATGTGAGTTGTTGCGGAGCATACGGATGTGACAACAATCAGTTTTCAACTACCAAAAAATCATTGCCGGAAAAGGAACCCGTCACTTCCTTTGAAGAACTGAAGGGGAAATAAATTTCAAAACATCATGTCACAGAAATTTTCAGAGCTAATCCAATCAGGGAAACCGGTGTTGGTTGATTTTTCAGCGGAGTGGTGCGGCCCGTGCAAAATGATGGCGCCTATACTGGTTGAACTCAAAGAAAAAATAGGGGAGAAGGCAAGCATTGTAAAAGTAGATGTGGATAAAAACCCTGCTGCCGCACAGGCCTATCAAATACAAGGTGTGCCCACGCTCATCTTGTTTATGAACGGTGAAATAAAATGGAGACAATCGGGAGTGGTATCTGCAGCACACCTGGCACAAGTCATCGAACGGCATACCTGATCAAAAAAATATAAGGTTCAAAATCTATAACTGGTAACTATGAAGTACATCATTGTGGGTGCTGTGGCAGGAGGAGCAAGTACTGCTGCACGGCTGAGAAGAATGGATGAACAGGCAGAGATCATCATTTTTGAAAAGGGAGAATATATTTCGTATGCCAATTGCGGGTTGCCTTATTATATTGGGGATGTCATCAAAGACAGGAACAAACTTTTTGTTCAGACGGCGGCCGCTTTCAACAGGAGGTTTAACATTGATGTGAGGGTAATGACGGAAGTAACAGCGATTGATCCGTCACGGAAAATCATTACTGCAAAAGAACAAACGACCGGGAAGATATACGAAGAGGCCTATGACAAACTGGTGTTGTCGCCGGGTGCAGAACCCATTCGTCCGCCGCTTCCGGGAATTATGAGCGAAGGAATATTCACCTTGAGAAATGTGAATGATACTGACTATATAAAAAATTATATACAACAGAAGAAGGCAAAAAAAGCCGTGGTGATCGGCGGCGGGTTCATCGGTTTGGAAATGGCGGAAAACCTGCATGACATCGGGCTGGACGTAACCATTGTCGAAATGACCAACCAGATCATGGCTCCTGTTGATTTTCCGATTGCCGCAATTGTGCAGGAACACATCCGTTCCAAAGGTGTTCATCTTCATTTGAACACAACGGTTACCGGCTTTGAGAAAAATGATAAGCAACTGAACGTATTGTTGAAGAATGGCGATGCATTGGATGCCGACATCATCATTCTTTCCATTGGCGTAAGGCCGGATACAAAACTTGCAACTGCAGCAGGACTGCAGATCGGTGATGCAAAAGGAATCCGGGTGAATGAATATTTACAAACGTCCGATCCTGATATATATGCCGTTGGAGATGCTATTGAATTCAGGAATCCAATCACCAATCAATCCATGATCACCTATCTCGCCGGCCCTGCCAACAAACAAGGCCGTATCTGTGCGGATAATATCGTGCTGGGCAATGTGAAAAAATACAACGGCGCCATCAACACCGCAATCGTGAAGGTGTTTGATATGACGGTGGCTTCTGCCGGCACGGCATCCAAACATTTGCACGCAGCCAACATTCAGCATGTGGTATCCACGACACACAATGGTTCTCATGCCGGGTATTATCCGGGAGCAAAACAAATGAGCATTCAAATTGCATTTTCACCGGAAGACGGCCGCTTGCTGAGTGCCCAAATCGCAGGTTATGATGGTGTGGATAAACGCCTCGATGTGATGGCATCCGTGATCAAAAGAAACGGAACCATTTATGAGCTCACCGAATTTGAACATGCTTATGCGCCACCGTATTCATCCGCTAAAGACCCGGTAAACATGTCAGGATTTGTCGCCGAGAATATTTTGCATAAAAGACTGAATATTTTTTACTGGAATGAATTCGATAAAATAAAACCGGGTGATCTTTTAATTGATGTGCGCAGGAAAGATGAATTTGATTCCGGTAAAATAAATAACGCCATCAACATTCCTATTGATGAGATCAGGGATCGTCTCAGTGAAATTCCCAAAGACAAAAATATTTTCATCTACTGCGAAGCCGGGCTGAGAGGATATTTAGCGCAACGTATTTTAAAACAAAGCGGGTATCACCAGGTGTTCAACATGTCAGGCGGCTACCGGCTATGGAAATCGTGCATGAATGAAAGTGGTGTTATCGGTTAAAAGCACTCAGCCTTATTTTTTCGAATTTTTTTGTCAGCATACATGATGCGTCAGCAAATTTGTATGCAATTGCTGTCCGGGTTAATTACATTTCCTCTTTCCCTTTTTTCATGTCCCTGATTTGATCAGGAATTCATTTTTCCTTTGGATCACAGTCATTTCAAATTCCAATTCATATGAAAACCTAAGTTAATTTATGATTATCATCATTTCGTGTTTCAATATTCTCAGGCACATTTAAAGGTTCAATCAGCCAAAGATTTTATTCATAAATTATCGCCTCATGAAAAACCTGCTCCTCTTGTTTTTTTTCTGTTTTTTATCGGTCGTTGCTTTTTGTCAATGCACCATTACCAATGCCACGAGTTGTGTATGTCCTGATGGTTCCAGTGATTGTGATCTCTTACCCGACATTACGATCTCATGGTATGCCCTTCAAACGTACAACGGAGGTCCGATAGAATTTCCACAAACCGGAGCCGGTGCTGATAACGGACATCTCCGTATGACAGGTTCTACTCCAAACATCGGCTATGGTCCGTTTGCTGTCAGAAATATTGATTCAGTCGGTATTTATCATTACGTCTGCGGTACGGACACCTTTTCGTCTTCATCCGGTACTTTTAATTGTCCGAATGGTGCTATTGCAAAACAAATTCTTTATCAGCGGATTTATCATAAGTCCGGTAACAACATGACTCACCGCGACCGGATTGCCGGCGCCATGACACCGGGAATGCATGTGGATGACTGGGGAATCATGACGCTGAGAATACAGGATCCTGCTCAACCTGATCCGAGAAACTGGAGCATTGTCGGTACCGGGCACAAACAATCATTCTGCCTGATGGATTACGGTTCATGCAGCACATACAATGGCCATTGTCGTGACGACAATACTGTTTTCAACCAGGGAACCATTCTTACCAATACTGATTTTCCAAATTTCGGTCTTGGTAATTCATACGGTTGCAACCCGAATGAGCAGGGATGTTCTTCTGGCTGGACAGATATTTACAGCGAGAGCCTGAACGGTATGTGGATTGACATTCCACCCAATACATGCAACGGTGACTACTGGATTGTTTATGAAATCGATCCTCATGATTATTTTCAGGAATCCAATGAAACAAATAATTATACAGCCATTCCATTTACGCTGACTCATCAAAGTGCCCCCGGCAACCCGGTCATTACAATTTCTGCAGACAGGGAACCTATTCTTTGCGGAAATGATTCGATCACATTGACAGCGACGGCAGGTTTTTTATATTCCTGGTCTAACGGGGCGAACACACAATCGGTTAAGGTTGCCGCAGGAACATACAGTGTATCCGTATACAATTATTGCGGAATCGCGACTGCCTCTTCCTTCACGGTTACAAGTCATGCAGCTCCTCCTGATCCTGTTGTTACCGGGGCATCCATTTGCAGCGGAACCACGGCAACAATTACCTCAACCGGAACTAATATTTCGTGGTATACTGCAAACAATGTTCTGGCAGGAACAGGAAATTCATATACCACACCGATTCTCACTTCAACAGCATTGTTCCATGCACAGGATGTGATTGACTACCCGGGAACTATAGCTTTGCATGGAGGGAAATCCGACAGCATCGGGGCAGGGGGGTATTTCACCGGGGTGCAGGGTGAAGTGTTTGATGCGTTGAAACCGCTCACCATTAAATCTGTAAAGGTATATGCAACCGGTGCCGGCAACCGAACCATACAGGTTCTGAACAAAGCAGGAACTGTAATTCAATCGGGAACATTCAGCATTCCCAATGGTTCTTCCCGTGTGAATTTGAATTTTGATGTTCCGCAGGATACAGGATTTCAGTTAGTAGCAACGGGCAATCCAAACCTGTTCAGGAATAATGGCGGAGTTGTTTATCCTTATACCATCATTGACACACTATCGATTACCCGCTCAACAGCCGGATCTGCATTTTATTATTCATTTTACGATTGGGAAGTTGAAGTAGGAGGCAGCCGATGTCTGAGCACACCGGTCACCGCGACGGTATCGGTAACCACCTGCGTTGGAATAAGCCCCGTTCTTGACCTTTCCCAAAACTTTCATGTCTATCCGAATCCATCTTCCGGCACGTTCACGTTTGATATCATCATGCCCGGCAGCGGAGAAGACCTCCATCTCATGGTGTTCGACCTGACGGGAAGAGAAGTTTATCAAAACAGGTTGAAAAATATTTCAGGAAGCTATTCCACCACAATTGATTTGGGTTTTGTTTCACCAGGAGTCTACCAACTTCGTGTTGAAATTGCCGGAAGAAAATATTATCGGAAAATTATGATCTGGTGAATTTCTATTCCGGCAGCATTTCATCTTCCGGGTTAGATTGCACCGTGTGATGTGTATGGAGGCAAAACAAAAACATAACTATAGCAAGTGGCGTGCAATCAGCTTAAGTGCTGTGTATGTTCTGATGGGCATTCACATTGCGCACTGGAAAATAGCTGGCAGTACGCTTGCCCCGCTTGAGCTCAACGAAGTTCTGTACACCCTTCATCTCGGAATTATCACGGCCGGATTTTTATTCATGGGTGTTACGCTGATTGCCACTGTTGTTGCCGGACGATTTTTCTGTTCATGGATGTGTCACATCCTTGCCTTGCAGGATGCAAGTGCATGGCTGCTTAAAAAAATCGGCATTCGTCCTAAGTTCATCCGGTCAAGAACGCTTTTATGGATCCCCGTGATTGTATTGATTTACCTGTTCGTTCTTCCGCAGGTGGAAAGAATTGTTCAGGGTCAGCCGGCCATTCACCTGAGAGTTGCCGGTGATGCATCGGGATGGGCTTCTTTTGTAACCACTGATTTCTGGCGCAACCTGCCGGGCTTCTGGGTCACGACTTTTACATTTCTTTTCTGCGGATCCTTCATCATCTATTTTCTCGGCTCAAGAAGTTTTTGTCTCTATGGTTGTCCGTATGGAGTGCTGTTCGCCCTGACCGACCGGGTAGCCCCGGGAAGAATTAAGTTGACCGGGGATTGCAACCAGTGCGGCATTTGTACCGCTTCGTGCCAGTCGCATATCCAGGTTCATAAAGAAGTAAATACATTCGGAATGGTAGTGAATCCGGATTGTCTTAAAGATCTCGATTGTGTACAGGTCTGTCCCACTGATGCACTGTCTTATGGCATGAAGAAGCCGGCCGGATTTAAATCGCTCTCGCCATCAAAGAATAATAAAAAGCATTATGATTTTTCGTTGGCAGAAGATCTTTTAATCGTTTCATGTTTGCTGGTTTTCGTTTTTATTTTCAGGGGACTGTATGATACGATTCCAATCCTGCTGGCGCTGGGGATGGCTCTCATTTTTTCATGGTTTGCAGTGGTGTTTGCCCGCTTGTTTAATCGCGAATATGTCAGGCTTGGTCATGTACTTCTGAAGAAATCAAAACATTTGACTGTAGCCGGAAGATGGTTCGCATCCATTTTTATTCTCCTGGTAATTTTTTCCGCGCATAGTGCGTTTATTGATTATCACGTGTATCAAGGGAATAACCAGTATGGAAAAGTTCTGAAGCAGGAAAATGAAATTCCGTTTTCAACCTCCGCCGAAACAAAGGATATCTTAGAACAGGCATTGCATCATTTGAGTATTGCTGATCAATGGGGTCTTATAACGCCAGCTACCATCAACCGGAAACTGGCAGCCATATACATTTACCGGGATGAAAAAGTGAAGGCGAAAGACCAGCTTGAAAAACTTCTCTCACAGTTGCCCGGAGACCTCGAAGCACGTTTGCGTTTTTCAAAACTTCTATTTGTTCTGAATGATGAAAGCAAGTGCATGGAAAATCTTCAGTCCATCATAGCCGCAAAAAATGTGGTGACTGATCATGACAAAAAAATACGAAGTGATGCATCGCTTATGCTGGGTCACATGGAAGAAAAAAACGGTTATGCTTCCGATGCTGAAAGCCGCTACAGGATTGCGCAGAAAGATAACCCGGAAAACCATGAAGCGACACTTGCATTAGGTGTATTGCTTGCACGTTCCGGAAAATTCCGGGAAGCGGAAACATTTCTCCTGGAATCGTCGAAGCAGTATCCGAATTTAGCATTGATTGAAAACAACCTCAGTGTGATTTACATCCGGCAACATCGTTACCCGGAGGCCATTGTTCACCTGGATGCGTTGATAAAGATTCAACCCGCCAATCAGCAGGCGCATTACAACAGGGCCATGATGTTATATGGAATGGGAAATAAAGGAGAAGCCATGGCGGCAATGCAGGCGGCCGCTCAGATGAACCCCGGAAATGCCAACATCAGCGATGCCTTGAAAATGATGATGGACAATAAGAATACAAGCGCAGCCAAACCGAAAAATCAGAAACCCATAGCGATGCACTGAGGAAATCATGATCCGGGTGCAAAAATTATTTTGATTGTATAATGAAAAAATTATTCTTCTGTTTCGTAATCAGTCTTGCCGGAATTATTTTTCTGCAAGGTTGTGAAAAAGATAAAGGCCCCGTGGTTTTGAAACCGCCGCCGGCACCGGGGGATACGCTGATTCATTTTGAAAATGATATCCAGCCTGTCTTTGACGCTCATTGTATTGTGTGCCATAGTCAAAATCACATCTACCTTGATCTTCGGGAGGGATATGCTTGGTATGACCTGATGTATCATAATCCTCATGGTTTGCATGCTCCGTATGTGGACACCATCAGCCCCGAAAACAGCATTCTCATCCAGCACCTTCGTGGTGTTGAACTCGGAATCATGCCTCCCAATGCCCTTCCGCTTCCGGCCACTACCATTGATACCATTGCCAAATGGATGTTGCAGGGTGCGCGTAATAATTAAACCTAATTCTTTGCCGAAGTTTTTTCATCGTCGGTTGTTTGAATTTCTGCGTCGTCAAAAAAATATTTTCATCATCACATTAAAAAATAATACAGGATAAATTCCGTGAAGGCAACAGATGCGTTTAACCGGATTATCATTTTAATTTAAGACAAACCCAATGAAGTATTTTACATTGTATCTTTTCACCTTCCTGATTGTTTCAGGGGAATTGACGGCACAGGGAGTGTGGATTCACCGAAGCAGTTTTATGGGCCCGGCAAGATCGGATGCTGCCGGATTTTCAATTGGGACCAATGGCTACGTTGGTCTTGGCAGGTGTTCAGGTACAGAGTACAATGATTTCTGGGAATACAATCCGTTGACCAATACATGGACTCAAAAAGCCGATTATCCCGGACTTCCAAGAGCCGGTGCAACAGGGTTTAGCATCGATAGCCTCGGATATATAGTTGGAGGATCCACCGGTGCAGGAAATGTTTTTGGGGATCTCTATCAATATGACCCTTCCGTGAATTCATGGGTTCAAAAAAACGGGTTGAGTAATGATTCGATTACCTGTGCAGCAGCCATGATCATCAACAGTAAAGCATACATCGCTTCAGGATCCAATGATACAGGAGTTGTTGCCAATTCTAAAACCTATGAATATGATCCGCTCTTAGATACCTGGACACAAAAAGCAAATTTCCCCGGCGTTCTCACAACCCGTGGTGTCGCTTTTGAAACAACGGACAAAGGTTATTTATCAGGTGGTGATTCCGGCAGCACTGACTTTTGGGAATACGATGTTGTGTCAGACAGCTGGACGGCGAAGCCCGCTTTTCCAAATGCCGGAAATGAGACGGTACAATTTGGTTTTATGGCGAACGGGAAAGGGTATATAGAAAGCCGTGATCAGAATACATCGTCCCCAAAATTTTGGGAATACAATTTCCAGGATTCATCATGGAGCAGCGGTCCGGATTTTCCGGATACTGCAAATTTTTCCAGGTCTTCTTTTGCCATTGGAACCAACGGCTATGTAGGGCTGTTTAATAATTGTGATCCGCAGTTCCTGGAATTCAATGCAGCTGCTTATTTCGAGATGGATACTATTATTCCCGATACGGTTTGTGAAGGCAACGTTGTTAATGTTATCTATCATACAAACCTTCCTTATGATTCTTCTGGGCTGAGCCTGGTGATGAGCCCGTCCGCTTCTTTTTCTTCCGCAACAACGAGTCAGTCCATCTCTTATGTCAACGGTGAATTCACAACGCGAATCCCTCACCTTGGCATAACAACGCCGACGGCTTATTTTTGTAAAATAGTAATGAATGGAAACACATTCTCTTCGATCTATCATGATGTTATAGTCATTTATCCCACTCCTCCGTCTCCTAATATCGACAGCAACAGTCCTGTGTGTGAAGGAGAGGATTTATATATTTATAGCAATCCGAGTGGTATCCTAAACAACTGGACAGGACCGAATGGCTGGTCAGCCAGTCAGGCCTCACCGGTAATTTACAATACCACGTTCACCAATAATGGTATTTATTCCTTTTATTATGTCGACACAAATGGTTGCCAGAGTGCCGTTACATTCACTCATTTTTTTGTTAACCATAATCCCCAGGCAAATGCGGGCGTTGATATTATTTCTGATACAGCTGTAACTGTAAATGGAAATGTTTCAGGTGGCACAGGGCCTTATGATTACCTATGGAGCCCGTGTCTGTATTTGAGCAATTGCTACATTCCCAACCCGTTTTTTTCAAGTTCTGTTCCGGTGAATGTTGTTTATTATTTATCCGTTACCGATGCAAATGGATGTCACTCGGTAGATTCGATGCAGGTTACTTTTAATGTAAGTACAGGTGAATTTGTTCATGTTTCCGGATCTGTCGGAATATATCCGAATCCTTCAAAAGGTTCATTCCATGTAAAAAATATTTTCTTAAAGGAGAACGCATGGTTGCAATTGATCAATTCATTCGGAGAAATTGTTTATGCAGAAATGTTGCCGGATAAAAATGATTATATCGTTTATCCAAATTTACCGGCAGGTGTTTACGTACTTCAATTGATTGCTGACAATAGAAAATACTTGCAAAAAATAATTATTCAATAAGGTGCATGTAATCACACTAAGCCGGTTTGGTTTCTGGAATGAGAATAAAAATACTTCTTGCTTCATCTGCAGATTGACGCTTCTTGTTTTTTATTTGCTACCTTAGTTTATTCTTAAAGACTACGTATATGCGCATTTTACTCACAGGAGCCAATGGTTACATCGGTATGCGCCTGCTTCCCGTATTGGTAGAAGCCGGGTACGATGTTACCTGCGTGGTGAGGGACAATCCGCGCTTTCAGCCGTCACCGGATCTTTTAAAAAAAATTACCATCCTTGAATTTGATTTTCTGCAACCGGAAAAAGCGGAAGAAATTTTTGCGGGGAAGCAATATGATGTAGCCTATTACCTCATTCATTCGCTCAAAGATGATTTTCATTCCCTCCAGGAAAATGAAAAATGTTCCGTTCAGTGTTTTCTGAAAGTGGCGGGCATTTCACAGGTAAAGCAGGTGATCTATTTGGGAGGCATCAGTAACCAAAGCAATTTATCACCGCATCTCCAGGCACGTAAGATTGTGAGTGATGAAATAAAAAAATCCGGAATCGCATACACCATTTTTGAAGCGGGAATCATCGTGGGTTCAGGAAGCGCATCGTTTGAAATTATCCGCGACCTCGTTGAAAAACTGCCGGTCATGATCGCTCCCAACTGGCTGAATACACGCTGCCAGCCCATTGCCATTCGCAACGTGATCAATTACCTGCGATCGTGCCTGCTGGATGAAAAAACTTTTTTCAAAACATTTGAAATCGGTGGACCGGATGTTCTCTCCTATAAAGAGATGCTGCTGGGCTTCGCAGCCGTACGCGGATACAAACGCAGGATTTTTATTTTCCCGGTACCGCTTCCAAGGCTTTCCGCTCACTGGTTGTACTTAATAACGTCCACCAATTTTACTATTGCGCGGCAACTCGTGGTGAGCATGAAGAATGATGTGGTGTGTAAAGAAAATTCCGTGCGTGATATTCTTCCGCAGGAATTGATTCCTTATCATGAAGCGATTCGTCTTGCTTTCCAGGCCATCTCGCAAAACATGGTGGTGTCGAGCTGGAAAGATGCTGCAGTCAACAGTTTCCAGCGGCTGGATATCAACCAGCACATCCAGGTGCCTCGGTATGGCTGCTTTAAGGATCGCAAATGGATAGAAATTCCGGAAGACAAAGTGGAGGAAGTAGCGGATCGTTTTTTTGGCATCGGTGGCAGTCATGGCTGGTACTATGCTGACCTGTTATGGCGTGTGCGTGGATTGGTGGACAAAGCAGTGGGAGGTGTGGGGCTTCTTAGAGGTCGGCGCAGTGATGTTGACCTGCAGCCCGGCGATGCAGTAGATTTCTGGAGGGTGTTGCTCGCGGACCGAAAAAATCACCGGTTGCTTTTGTTTGCTGAAATGAAATTGCCGGGAGAAGCATGGCTTGAATTTTCCATCGTGAAAAATAACCATCGCTGTGTACTGAAACAGACGGCCACGTTCCGGCCGAGAGGAATTGCCGGAAGAAATTACTGGTACAGCATGCTTCCGTTTCACTTTTTTATTTTCAGAAATATGCTGAAACGGATTGCCGGGAAAAAGTGAAAGGTGGTTTATCCGGGTGATTTTTTCTGTTTTAACTTCAGGGCTTCACCCTTTTTATCACAGGGTATTGTTGATTTGAATGATAGCTCCACCCGACCGCGAACTCCGCAATCAGCCACCATTCGCCATTTTTCGCATGCTGTTTACCCAATAAAAAAATAATTTATTTTTTTAGAACGGAATTTTGATTTAATTAGTCGTCGGGTTTGCCTTTTATAAGATGACGCCATAGAGGTAAACCCATCGGAGAACGAATTCTCCACTCCCGGTGTTATCGGAATTACTACAGTGATGGAGAGCCAATAAAAAAATATATTGTACGGAAACTTCCATGTTACTTAATCATAAATAAAATGAAAAAAACATTCCTCATCCTCTTCTTCATGAACAGCATTCTGCTGGATGCTTCGGCACAAAACTGGCGCGTCTGGGCCACTTATTTCGGTGGCAGCGATGCAGACCTGGCGTACAACACTACGGTGGATGCTTCGGGAAATGTGTACCTGACCGGGCAAACGTACAGCGCCAGTGGCATTGCAACTCCGGGCGCCCATCAAAACACGTATGGCGGCGGTGGCGGCGATGCCTTCCTGATTAAATATAATTCCAGCGGCGTCAGGCTTTGGGCTACGTACTATGGCGGACCCGGTTCCGATTATGGCCTCTCTGTGAAAACAGATGCAGCCGGAAATGTTTACATGGCAGGATACACTTCAAGTACCAGTGGCATTGCTACGGCAGGTACGTATCAAACTTCCTTAAGTGGAGCCGTTGATGCATTTGTTGTAAAATTTAATTCCGCCGGTGTCCGGCAGTGGGCTACTTATTACGGTGATACGGCTTACGACCAGGGATCTGCTGTTGCAGCTGATGCTTCAGGCAATGTATACCTCACAGGATTTACGGAGAGCCCAAATGGTTTTGCTACGGCAGGAGCACAGCAAATGACTTTCGGCGGAGAAGACGATGCTTTTCTTGTCAAGTTCAATAACACCGGTAACCGTTTGTGGGGAACGTTTTATGGAGGAGGCAGTAAGGATTACGGCAACGATGTGGCGATTGATTCCTCCGGAAATGTAATCATCTGCGGATATTGCGGAAGCACCGACAGCATTGCTTCGGCGGGAGGATTTCAAAATTCATTTGGCGGAGACGTCGATGCTTTTGTCGCAAAATTTAATCCGGCAGGAAGCCGTCTTTGGGCTACTTACTACGGCGGTACCCAGGTTGACTTTGGTATTGGTGTCGCCACCGGACCCGGCGGTGTCATTTATCTCACCGGGCAAACATCCGATACGGTAGCCATTGCATCCGGCGGTTTTCAAAATACGTTTGGTGGTGCGAGGGATGCCTATCTCGTCAAGTTTGATGCGGCCGGAAACCGCATGTGGGCTACTTATTATGGTGGAGCAGGCAACGAAGAAGGAATCGATGTTGCTGTGGATGCAGCCGGTTTTGTTTTCCTTGGAGGAGATACCTATAGTTCCAATGCCGGGAATTGCGTAGCGACACCGGGCGGATTTCAAACCAACATCGGCGGAACGGAAAATAATTTTTTGGTGGCATTTACACCGGCCGGGGTTCGGCTGAGTGCTACCTACTATGGTTCAACACATGAAGAAGAGGCACACGTTGCCGTGAGTTCTTACGGTGAAGCCTACTTGGCTGGATTTACGTATAGTCCCACCGGCATTTCATATTTAGGATTTCAAAATACGTATGGCGGTGGAACGTATGATGCATACCTTGTAAAATTTACAACGCCCGTTCCCGATACCGGTATCAATGTTCCCAATAATTTATTGCCGCCCAATCCCACTTCAACGGGACCTATTATATATATCGGCGTTTCTATATTTGACGGAGGCAACATCCACCTAACGGATGCAGTATTGAAAAACTTCTCACCCGGAACACCGCTGCCATCTTCCGGATCATCAACGATTGTATTGAGTTGCGACTTTACCGGAACGTATAGCGACGGAGGAACTTCTGTTCCCGTTGCCTGCCAGGCCAATGTCAGGATGAAGGTTGATTTTTCATCCTCTTCCGGCCCGACAAAAGTGTACGATACAGAAATGCTCCAGCTCGATTTATACGGCGGCACGTTGCCGTCGGGAGTCACACTCCGGGAAAGTCCAACGCTTGTATCGCATGGCCAGACTGTCATCACCGATATCGGCAGCGGACAATTCCGCATGTCGAGTTTCTTTGATGTGTTTACTGAATTGAGTACCGACAATGGTAATTCCTGGCAGCCGGCTTCCGGACCTCCTTCACGCATAGCAATAAGACAGAGTTCTACGGCGTCAATTCCTGCTCTGTCAGAATGGGGCCTCATCCTGTTCGGAATCCTTGTTCTCGGCTTTGGGATGTTTTATATCAAGATGAAAGTGTCCTCTTGAATAAAATGAAGATTGTAGCGTTCTGATTTTTTTGTTTTCGGAAATGTTAGGACAAGGGACTATAAGAAAAGTAGGAAAACATTGGTAGACTCAAGCATTCCAATACCTAACTTTTTTATCGGGGATTTTCTGAAAATTGCTGAATTCGTTGAAGACCATAAATTGGAGATTCCGGAATTAAATTCAGATGTTATTCAAATGGAATGAAGTTCTGCCAATTTATAGTTTGTACTCCGGCCACCGCTGTCTTCCCTCTCCAAAATCTTTTGCGTTATTAAATCCTGTATATCGCGTAGTGCTGTATCCTGGGAACATTTGCAAATCTTTGCCCACTTGGATGAGGTAAGTGTTCCATCGAATCCATCCAGCAATTTGTTGACCATCAGTTTTTGCCGGTCATTGAGTTTTTTAGTATTCAGTTTATGCCAAAACTTTGCTTTGTTGATGACATACGCAGACCCTTCTTCCGAAGCAATGATGGCACGATCAAGGCAACCCAGAAACCACAGTAACCATTGGGTAATATCCAATGCCCCTTGTTGGGTCTTCTCAAGAATGTCGTAATACTGTTTCCGTTCAATTCGTATTTGTGCAGACATGCTGTAGAACCGTTTTGAGATTCCATCCGCGCGGGTTAACTGCATATCCGCGATTGTTCTGGCAATCCGGCCGTTCCCGTCATCAAACGGATGCACGGTGACGAACCACAAATGAGCTACTGCCGCTTTGATGATTGGATGCAAATCCTTTTCGTCATTGAACCACTTGAGAAACGCTTTCATTTCCTTTGACAATGATTTCGAATCTGGTGCCTCGAAGTGAACTTTCTCTTTACCCAATGCGCCCGAAACAACTTGCATAGGATCATCAGGCTTGTTATCTCTCCACTTGCCAACAACAATTCTATGCATACCACTTCGACCTGAGGGGAATAATGCGGCATGCCAGCCAAACAACCGTTCCTGTGTTAAAGGTTCATTGAATTTCTGTGTGGCATTGAGCATAACTTCAACCACACCGTCTACATTCCGGTCGGCAGGTACAAGCCCTGAGATGTCCATTCCCAGTTTTCTGGCGATGGAAGAACGAACCTGGTCGGGGTTGAGAATCTGCCCTTCGATTTCATTCGACTTCAGAATTTCAAGCGTCATTGACAATAGTGATGCTTCAGCCTGCAATGAAAAACCCAGGCTTTCCATCCGGCCAATTAAACGTCCTTGACGATGGCTGACAGTCGTTAATAATTTAATCAGACGATCCTCGTCCCAAGTGAATTGGGGCCAGTTTTTTCTCTGGTAGATATACATTCTCCGCATTTTATGCGGCAAATATAAGGCTTATTCTCCGCATTTGTCAAGATAAATTACGCAAAAAATGCGGTGAATAGGGGGATTATCTCCGCATCATCGTGTTCCGACGTGAGAACCTAAAAGGAGGCACTATGAGTAGCCACTAACATTTTTAAGACTCTTGTTGATTTTGGATTTAAAATCTGGTAAATATTTTGCCAGAAGGCAATCGCCCAATTGACAAGGGGTTTGGAGGAAAAGAAAAACAGACTTAACAAGATTTCTCCCGAAAAGTCCGCTTGGGTAGTCTCGGGCAGAATCGAACTGCCATCAAAAGTTTAGGAAACTTCTATTCTATCCGTTGAACTACGAGACCAGGTTAATGCCTGCAAAATTATTTTTTATTCACAGAAGAAAAAATAATAGTTGATCTTCTTCCCAAAGTTTCCGGTTACAGGGATTTCCAGTAAGTTTGGGCATGTTTAAACGCCGGCTGTATTCACTTGTTTTCCTCCTTCTCGCAGGAACCAGCGCTTGCCGGCAGAATAAAGCACCCGAAACTTCAAAAGAAAACAATATGCAAACCATGGATCCGCATTCTTTCTCAAGGCCTTCAGAAGCAGTCATTAAACATCTTGACCTTGACATCACCGTCAACTTTGATAAAAAAATTATTTCCGGAACGGCATCGTGCGAAATTGAAACCAATGGTCATACCAGCCAGATCGTGTTCGATACGCACGGTTTAACGATTGAAAAGATTACTATTGATAATGTCGAACCCGCTACTTTTAAGCTCGGTGACGAAGTGAAATTTTTAGGACGGCCTTTAATCGTAAACTGCAAACCGGGAACAAAAAAAATCACCATCCGCTATTCCACGAGTCCGGATGCCGCCGCTTTGCAATGGCTGACGAAGGAACAAACAGCCGGGAAAAATGCTCCGTTCTTTTTTACACAGTCGCAAGCGATACTTGCACGCACGTGGGTTCCCATCCAGGACAGCCCCGGAATACGATTCACCTATTCTGCAACCGTTCATGTTCCCAAAGGGCTGATGGCCGTGATGAGTGCCGGAAATCCACAGGAAAAAAATGCCGATGGAATTTATCACTTCGACATGCCGCAACCGATTCCAGCTTACCTGTTAGCACTGGCTGTGGGAGATTTTATTTTCAGGCCCATCGGGAAACGAACCGGCGTGTATGCCGAACCTGCAACCATCGAAAAGTCGGTGTATGAAAAATGGTGGACACGGCGGAAAAATTATACGGACCTTATGAATGGGGACGATACGATCTCATCGTTCTTCCACCGAGTTTCCCTTTCGGCGGAATGGAAAATCCCCGACTTACCTTTTGTACACCAACTATTCTCGCCGGCGACCGCTCACTCGTCAGCCTCGTTGCGCATGAACTCGCTCATTCATGGAGCGGAAACCTGGTAACGAATGCAACATGGAATGACTTCTGGATGAATGAAGGGTTTACCGTTTATTTTGAAAACAGGATCATGGAAGCATTGTATGGAAAATCGTTTGCCGATATGCAGGCCTTACTCGGACTGGAAGATCTCAAAGAAACCATTGCTGAGTTAGGAGATACCAGCGAGGATACTCATCTGAAATTAAACCTGGCCAATCGTGATCCGGATGATGGCATGACGGATGTTGCCTATGAGAAGGGACATTTTCTTTTGCTCCTGATGGAAAATACCTTCGGGAGGGAAAAGTTTGATGCATTTCTCAAAAATTATTTTCAGCGGCATAAATTCCAGACGATCACCACCGAGCAGTTTATCAAAGAATACAACGAAGAACTAATTCAGGGCGACAGCGCAGCAGCAAAAAAAATTGACATCAACCGCTGGGTTTACGGACCGGGCATTCCAGCCAATTGTCCTGTGATTGTTTCGGAACGTTTCAATGCGGTGAATGCAACGGTGGAAGAATGGAAAAAAGATGTGCCTGCGAAAAATCTTGACACAAAAAATTATACGAGCAACGAATGGCAACGCTTCATCCGTTCATTGCCGGAAGAAGTTTCAAAAGATAAAATGAAAGAACTCGACGATGCATTTCATTTTACTGCATCCGGAAACTCCGAAATCCTCGGAGTCTGGTTCGAGCATGTGATTAAAAGTGAGTATGAGCCTGGTTATGCAGCACTCGAAAGTTTTTTGGTGAATGTCGGCAGAAGAAAATTCTGCAAGCCGCTGTATACATTCCTTTCAAAAACCCCGGATGGAATTGAACTCGCCAAAAATATTTATTCAAAAGCCCGCCCGAATTATCATAGTGTTACGCGAAGCACGATTGATGAAATCTTAGAATGGAAATGACAGGCAATGATTTACCGGCCATAAAAAAATCCTGTGCATGCACAGGATTTTTTTTGATGCTAAGAGTATTGAAAAGATCAATGATCTTCCATCTTCTTATATTCTTCCGCCAGCTTTTTCTGAATTTCACCGGGAACGGGCGCGTATTCAGCGAACTTGCCGGTATAATTTCCGCGTCCCTGGGTGATGGAACGAAGTGAGGTGGAATATTTATCCAATTCAGCAAGCGGAGTACGGGCTTTAATCACCTGGTAATTTCCTTTGGAATCCATCCCGAGAATAATGGAACGTCTCGACTGAAGATCAGTAACCACATCACCCATCAGTTCTTCCGGAACGAAAATTTCAATTTCATAAATCGGTTCAAGAATTTTCGGATCCGCCATCTGGAAAGCTTCTTTGAATGCCATCATGCCGGCGATCTTGAAAGAGATGTCATTGCTATCCACCGGGTGCATTTTACCATCGTACACAATCACGCGGACATCGCGCACAAACGATCCGGTAATCGGGCCTTCATGCATTTTTTCCATCACACCTTTCTGAATGGAAGGGATGAACCGCTGATCAATCACGCCGCCTACAATACAATTGTAAAAGACCAGTCTTCCGCCCCACGTCAATTCGATAATTTCCTTATCACGAATACTGACGCCGGTTGGTTCAGGCATGCCTTCATAATACGGTTCAATTTTCATGTACGCTTCTCCGAACTGTCCTGCGCCGCCACTTTGCTTCTTGTGTTTGTAATTTGCCTGGGAAGATTTTTGAATGGTCTCCCGGTAAGGGATGCGCGGTTTGATGTACTCCACTTCGAGGTGATAAATATGATTCAATCTCCATTTGGTAATGGCGAGATGCAGTTCACCCTGGGCCGACAAAATAATTTGCTTCAGTTCGCGTGCATATTCAATATGGATGGTTGGATCTTCCTGGTGTATTTCAGCAAGTACAGATCCCAGCTTTTCATCATCCGTTTTGTTTTTCGCGATGATGGCAGTGCGAATACGCGCTTCCGGAAAATGAATCGGGTCGAACTCGATTTCTTTTCCCGGCATACACAACGACTGGTTGGTCTGAGTGTCTTTGAGTTTCAATGTTGCGCCAATGTCGCCGGCAGTGAACTTTTCCACCGGGTTCCTGTTTTTGCCATCCATGATGAACAACTGGTTGAGCCGTTCTGTCGCGCGTGTTACAGGATTATATAAATCCATTCCTGCTTTCACTTCTCCGCTCATCACTTTGAAAAACGAAAGTTTCCCCAGATGCGGTTCAATGAGTGTTTTGAAGACAAAGATGGCGGTAGGTCCTTTCGGATCACAAGCCAGTTCAGTCTCGTTGATTAATTTTTCTTTGAACTGATCGGTTGCGCTTGGGGCAACGTTGTCAATGAATCCCATGATCCTTCCGCTACCCATATCTTTTTTTGCAGACAGGCAGAAGACCGGGTACACATCGTGATGCAGCATTCCAAGTTTTAGGCCTTCACGCAATTCGTCTTCATTCAAAGAACCTTTCTCAAAAAATTTCTCCATCAGTTTTTCATCATTCTCTGCAGCCTTCTCCACCAGCTCATTGTGCAGTTGTGTTGCTTTATCCTGTTCATCGGCAGGGATGGCAAGCTTTTGCGGCTTTCCTCCCTGTGCCGGGAATTTGTACATCGTCATCTTCAGCAAATCGATGATGCTGTCGAAACCATCTCCTGTTTTTACAGGATACTGCATCAGGGTGATGGCTTTGCCGAAACGTTTCTTCGCCTGCTCAATGGTCGTTTCAAAATCGGCTTTGCTGTGATCGAGGTGATTCACGGCAAAGATGATTGGCTTCTGAAATTTCTCCACATAGTTCCAGATGAGTTCGGTTCCGACTTCCACGCCATGCTCTGCATTCAACAGCATCACTGCGGTATCGGCCACGCGAAGCGATGAAATCACTTCGCCGATGAAATCATCCAGTCCCGGTGTGTCGATGATGTTGATTTTATAATCTCTCCATTCCGTATGCATCGTGGTGGCATACACGGAACTTCCGCGTTCATGTTCTATTTCGTGGTAATCAGAGATCGTATTTTTTTCTTCTGTCGTTCCGCGCCTGTTGGTGAGTCCGGCTTCAAACAACATGGCTTCAGCCAGCGTTGTCTTGCCGGATTTCGAGGCGCCAACGAGCACTACGTTTTTGATGTGTTTATCGTCATATACTTTCATAGCAGTGTGGTTTTATTTGTTACAAGATAAATTAACGTACAAGATCGGATGATGAACAAACAGGGGTAATGATATTTGTCAGTTTCTACCATCATCGTAAAAATAGCGAAGTTTCCGGTATCCTCAAAATGACTGTGAATCCGCTATGCAACAAGCTTTTATGGCTTTTTCGGGTGACAAGAGGAAGTCGGAAACATCTTATCCGACTATTGATAAATTTGTCACACCTTTGCAGAAAAATTTTCGGTGAAGAAGAAAAAGAAACAGCAGACGGCATTCGGTGTCGCAAAAAAACTTCAGCGAAAGCTTGCCATACAACAGGGTTTCTACGACGGAAGGTTCAAAGAAAAAGTAGTGAAGGATAAAAAGAAGGAGGAGTCGAGGAAAATGGCAAGAAAAAAAATCAGACTGGATAAAGAAGATTAACGGAAGAAATGAATTCCGGAATTTGTTTCAACGGGATTTCACCTCAATCATACAATTGCATCACAGGAAATGAGCAACCGCAGAAGACTTATCATCATCATCTCGTCAGTACTGATGGGAACTTTTTTCGCATTTCTCCTCATCAAAAGCAGGATGGGAACGTTGAAACCAAACGACTGGGTGCAACTGGCTTTTAATTTTCTTTTTGCCGTTGCCATTGTCGTAGGCGTCGGATTTATTCTGAAGGTGATGCGGGATAAAAATCCGAAGCCATAAAACCATTATCCAACAATAACCAGGTAATAGTTTTTCTTGCCTTTCTGAACCAGGATGTATTTTTCTTTTAGAAGGTGTACGGAAGAAACCAACAGGTTGACGTCGTCCACTTTGGTTTTGTTGATCAGTACGCCTCCTCCCTGGATCATTTTTCTTGCTTCTCCGCGCGATGGAAATATTTGTGTCTTGTCAGAGAAAAACTCAATGGCATTGATTCCGGAAGCAAGCTCCTGTTTGTTTATTTCCACATGAGGCACGCCTTCAAATATCGAAAGCAAATCATCTTCTGATAAATTATTGAGCGCTTCCGACGTCCCTTTTCCAAATAAAATTTCTGACGCTTCCACGGCGGCAAGAAAATCTTTCTCCGAATGAACGCGGATCGTCACGTCCTGTGCAAGCGATTTTTGCAGGACGCGCAAATGCGGCGCACCGGCATGTTGTTTTTCGATGGTTTCGATTTCTTCTTTGGTCATCAACGTGAAAATCCTGATGTACCGCGCAGCATCTTCATCGGAAGTGTTGAGCCAGAACTGGTAGAATTTGTACGGGGAAGTTTTTTCAGGATCAAGCCACACATTGCCCTCTTCCGTCTTGCCGAATTTTCCTCCATCACTCTTCGTAATCAGTTTGGCGGTGAGTGCAAAGGACCCCCCACCGGTTTTTCTCCTGATCAGTTCGGTGCCGGTTACAATATTTCCCCACTGATCGGAGCCGCCCATCTGGAGTTTGCAGTTTTTATTTTGATGAAGCCAGAAAAAATCATAACCCTGTACCAACTGGTAAGAAAATTCAGTGAATGAAATTCCGGTTTCCAGCCGCTTCTGAACGGAATCTTTCGCCATCATGTAACTCACGGTGATGTGTTTTCCAACTTCGCGCAGGAAAGTGAGAAACTCCATTCCTTTGAACCAGTCGATGTTATTCACAATCTCCGCTGCATTTTTTCCGCAGTTGAAATCAAGAAATTTTTCGAGTTGCTTTCTTACGCAGGCTTCGTTGTGGCGAAGAATTTCTTCCGACAAAATAGTTCTCTCTTCTGATTTTCCGGATGGGTCGCCTACCATTCCTGTTGCACCGCCGACCAAAGCAACCGGTTTATGCCCGGCGCGTTGCAGATGCAGCAGCAGCATGATTTGCACCAGGCTTCCGATATGAAGGGAATCGGCTGTCGGATCAAACCCGATATATCCTGCAGTCATTTCCCGTTTCAATTGTTCATCAGTACCGGGCATGATGTCATGCAACATTCCCCTCCACCTGAGTTCTTCAACAAAATCCATTTCCGAGTGTATTTTTGCCAAAGATAGTCGAATGAATAAAATCAGGATGCATGGTGCAGGCGAAAATTATTCTGGCAGAATCCGACACATTTATTCATCTTCGCAACGGTTTTATCCGCTCGCAAAATGATACTGGTAACAGGCAGCACAGGTTTGGTTGGCTCGCGTCTCTTATTTGACCTTGCCCAAAAGGGAAACAGGGTGAGAGCCATGAAAAGAAGTTCGGGTAGCATGCAGTTGGTGGATCGTGTTTTTCGCGGGAATGAAAATCTTCTTCAGCAAATTGACTGGTTCGAGGGTGATGTAACCGATCTCTTTGCTGTTGAAGAGGCGATGGAAGGCGTGAGCGAGGTGTATCACTGTGCAGGCCTGATCTCTTTTCTTCCTTCTGATTTCAGGAACCTGGTGAAGGTGAACGTGGACGGGACAGCCAATATGGTCAACATCGCATTGGATTACGGCGTCCAACATTTTTGCTACGTCAGTTCCACGGCTGCTTTAGGACGGTCGGAGGAAAATGCCGTACTCACTGAAAAAACTTTATGGAAAACATCGAAACACAATTCCGGTTATGCCATCAGTAAATACGGTGCTGAACGGGAAGTGTGGAGAAGCGTGGAAGAAGGATTGAATGCGTTTATTGTGAATCCATCCATCATCATCGGCCCGGGCGATCTTCAATCAGGCAGTACGGCGTTGTTTGGCGAGGTGTGGAAAGGACTGAAATTTTATCCAACCGGGTCATCGGGTTTTGTGGATGTGAGGGACGTAACAAAAGCCATGATCCTGCTGATGGAGAAAAAAATTCATTCAGAACGGTACATCATCAATTCGGAAAATGTTTCTTACCGGGGAATCATCAATGGAATTGCTGATTCATTCGGACGGTCAAGGCCTTCTATCCGTGTCGGAAAAATGTTGACGGAAATCGGCTGGAGATCGGAAGCTTTCCGGAAAATGTTCCGCACCACAAAACCGATGATCACCAGGGAAACAGCCCGTAACGGACAGCGCAACTGGATTTATTCGAACGAAAAAATTAAAAAAGAACTGGGAATGGATTTTATTCCCTTAAACGATGCCATCGAAAATACCTGCAGGATTTTTATGGAAGAATTCAGCAATGTCAGAAAGTAAAAACTGTTATTATTTTCTTTCTTCTTCACTTTGTTTCCTGCTGAGTTCATTGATCACTTCCTGGTAAATTTCATCGATCAGTTCCGGGTGTCTTGAATAAAAGGCGAGGCTGCTGTCGTATTTTTCTTTGGTGATGCCGTGAATCTTAAAAATATAGCCGGAGTATTCCTTCATTCCGTAACGTGCGGAATCATTCAGCTGGTTCACACCGGTGGCGGCCTGTGCAAGGTGTATGTCGACCAATACAGGAACCAGCTCTGTTTTTGAAAGAATGTTTTTTGGAATATCCGCCGGTTTCTTAGAACAGGAAATACTGAGGAGCAGCACGGCATGGAGACAGCCAATGAGAAAAATATTTTCGGAATTCAATTTCATGATTTTTTTATACGACCGGTTCAAAGAGAACCCGTTTACCTTTTTCAGATTCATCGAACTCCCCGGTAAAATACACCAGGTGGCCATTGACAAAAGTATGGGTTACGGAAGATTTAAAAACATTTTCCTCGAACGGGCTCCATCCGCATTTGGATAAAATGTTTCTCGTTTTCACTTTCCAGGATCTCGATAAGTCAACCACTGCAAGGTCGGCCCAATACCCTTCGCGGATAAATCCTCTTTCTTTCACACGGAAACATTCGGCAACAGCATGGCTCATTTTTTCAGCGATTCTTTCCAGGGAGATTTTCCCGGCATGATAAAATTCCAGCATCGCTACCAATGAATGTTGTATCAACGGGCCGCCGGAAGGAGCATTAAAATAATCCCGGTGTTTTTCATCCAGCGTATGTGGAGCATGATCCGTTGCTATGACGTCGACCCGGTTGTCGAGGATGGCTTTGAGCAATTCTGCCTTATCGTGTTTTGTTTTGATGGCAGGATTCCATTTGATGAGTGTATCCAGCCGGGCGTAATCGCTTTCATCAAACCAAAGGTGATGAATGCAAACTTCTGCGGTGATTCTTTTCTCTCTCAGCGGAATGGAATTGGAAAACAAATCAAGTTCCTTTGCTGTGCTGATGTGAAGAAGGTGGAGGCGGGTACCATGTTTCTTCGCCAGTGAAACAGCCAGCGAAGAGGATTGGTAACAGGCTTCTTCACTGCGGATCAACGGGTGAAATTTCATCGGAACATTTTCTCCGTACTCCGCACGGTAGGCCGCCATGTTACGGCGAATGGTTTCCTCATCTTCACAATGAGTGGCAATGAGCATCGGTGATTGCGAAAATATTTTTTCAAGCACAAGGCTGTCATCCACCAGCATGTTCCCAGTGGAGGCTCCCATGAATATTTTCACACCGCACACCCGTTCACTGTCTGTTTTCAATACGTCTTCGAGATTGTCATTGGAAGCGCCCATGTAAAAAGAAAAGTTTGCCAGCGACTTCTTATCCGCGATCGCGTATTTTTCTTCCAGCAATTCCTGTGTGAGTGTATTCGGAATGGTATTCGGCATTTCCATAAATGTAGTCACCCCACCGGCAACAGCGGCTTTGGGTTCCGTATACAGATCTCCTTTATGCGTCAGCCCCGGTTCACGGAAATGAACCTGGTCGTCGATCACTCCGGGGAAAATGTGTTTTCCTTTTGCTTCAAAAATGGTGGCCGTAGAAGAAGAAATATCCCGGTCGATTTTCTGAATTCTTCCTTCCTGTACGAGGATATCGGCTTCAACGATTTTTCCTTCATTAACAATGCGGCCGTTTTTGATCAGGTAGGATTTCAATGAGAATATTTTTTAAACAGGAAAAACGCCGGCGAAGATACCATGCAAAATTCAGTCTGCATTTGCCGCCCGTCACGCAATCTTTTTATATTTTCTGAAAAAACTTTTCCATTTCATTTCGAGTACACCGAGGATCGCTTCCTTAAAAATTCCTTTGCTCATCTTACTGGTTCCTTCGGTACGGTCAGTAAATACAATAGGCACTTCCACTATTTTAAAGCCGTGTTTCCAGGCGGTGAATTTCATTTCAATCTGGAATGCATAACCAATAAAACGTACCTGGTCGAGATCAATCGTCTCCAGGACTTTTCTTTTGTAACACTTGAATCCTGCTGTGGTATCTTTAATTTTTATCCCGGTTACCATCCGCACATATACAGAAGCGTAATAGGACATGATGATCCTGCCGAGCGGCCAGTTCACCACGTTTGCGCCCCTGATGTATCGTGAACCGATGGCTACATCAGCTCCTTCGTCGGCGCAGGCTTTGTATAACCTGGTGAGGTCTTCGGGGTTATGCGAAAAATCGCAGTCCATTTCGAAGATGAAATCGTAAACGTGGGCGATGGCCCATTTGAAACCATGAATGTAAGCGGTTCCAAGGCCTAATTTCCCTTTTCGTTCTTCAATAAAAAGTCTGCCCTGGTATTCCCCGGCAAGGGACTTTACGATGGCGGCTGTTCCGTCGGGTGAGCCATCATCAATGATGAGAATGTGGAAATCATGAGGAAGCGAAAAAATCTTCCGGATCATTTTTTCAACGTTTTCTTTTTCGTTGTAAGTGGGTATGATGACAAGGGAACGGTTCACGAAAATTCAGATAACTGTGACGAAGATAATGAATAGAATCCGGGAAT
>JAPLDA010000053.1 GCA_026391945.1 Bacteroidota bacterium
ATTGAATTTAATGTCGGTATAAATGAAATGACTCAGTTGAATGGTGTTACCTTTTTTCCGAATCCGACACCTGGAAAACTTTCTATTTTCCTGAGTGAGAATTTGTCCGGCACAACAATTCAGATGTATGACGTGGTCGGAAACCTGGTAACATCATCGTCGATGGACGGTGTGCTTAGAACCGACATGGATATTTCTTCATTAGCGAATGGAGTTTATTTTGCCAGGGTTCAAAATGTTAAAGGAACATTTGTGCAAAAAATTATCCTGAACAAATAGTTTGACTAGCAGATAAGAAGTTGAAGTGTTCTCTGCACGGGAAAGCCTTTCTTTTTTTTGCAGTGAATTAAATTCTGATTACATTTGTGCCGCGTTCTTTAAAAATTACTTATCAAGAAAGGTGGAGGGACTGAGCCCTGTGAAACCTTAGCAACCATTCGCGGCTTCGCCGTGAGGAAGGTGCTAAATCCTGCTTCGCTTCGGTGAAGAAAGATAAGTCAGAGTGATCTTCAGAAACTACTTAAACAAAATATGAAATCTCTTCTGGCTTGCCGGAAGGGATTTTTTTTTGATGGGGTATGAAGCCGGTTCATGTCATAGGGTAGTGATTCGGCAAACAAAAAAATGTTAGGATGGTATCTGAAAGACTGAAAACGAAATGACAGAACAAGCAAATCATATTAAGCAAGAGCTCGAGGAGCGGATTCTCGTGATCGATGGCGCCATGGGCACCATGATTCAGCGGTACAAACTGAAGGAGGAAGATTACCGCGGCGATTTTTTCAGGAACTGGAAAGGCGACCTGAAAGGCTGCCATGATTTGTTGTCCATCACCCAGCAAAAAATTATCCGGGATATTCACAAAGCCTATCTTGAAGCCGGAGCCGACATCATTGAAACCAATACATTCAACGCCACCAAAATCGCTTTGGCCGATTATGGCTTACAGGATTTTGCTTATGAAATCAATTTCAATGCAGCAAAGGTGGCGAAAGAAGCGATTGAAGAATTTAAAAATTCATGGCATGCCGGAAGTGAAAACAAACCGGGCAAAAATTATTTCGTTGCCGGCGCATTCGGCCCCACCAACCGCACACTTTCTCTTTCTCCTGATGTCAACGATCCTGGCTACCGCGCCGTAACCTTTGATGAAGTGGTGGAAGCGTATGCCGAACAGGCCAGGGGATTGATTGACGGCGGCGCCGACCTGCTGCTTGTCGAAACTGTTTTCGATACGCTCAATGCGAAAGCTGCATTGTTCGCCATCCAATCAGTAATGGAAGAGAAAGGTGTGAATCTTCCTGTCATGATTTCCGGAACGATAACGGATGCAAGCGGAAGAACCTTGTCAGGGCAAACGGTTGAAGCGTTTCTGAATTCCGTTTCTCATGTAAACCTGTTGAGCATCGGTTTGAATTGCGCGCTTGGAGCAAAGGAGATGCGACCTTACCTCGAAGAACTTTCGGAGAAGTCACCGTTTTATGTTTCCTGTTATCCGAATGCAGGATTGCCCAACCAGTTCGGTGAATACGATGAAACACCGGAACACATGAGTCACGACATTCATGATTTCCTCGAGAGCGGATTCGTCAACATCGTTGGTGGTTGCTGCGGCACCACGCCGGATCACATCCGTCACATTGCAGAACATGCGCGCAAAACTCCGCCGCGGAAAATTCCCGTGATCGAACCATACTTACGATTAAGCGGACTGGAGCCCGTCACCCTCAGGCCCGACTCCAATTTCATGAATGTCGGGGAACGAACGAATGTAACCGGTTCGAAGAAATTTGCGAAGCTGATCATCGAAAATAAATTCGATGAAGCGCTGGCTGTTGCGAAAGACCAGGTGGATGGAGGAGCGCAGGCCATCGACATCAACATGGATGAAGGGATGCTCGATTCCGAAAAAGCCATGGTGACGTATCTCAACCTCATCAGTTCAGAACCGGATATTTCCCGGCTGCCGATTATGATTGACTCATCGAAATGGCCGGTGATTGAAGCCGGGTTGAAATGCACGCAGGGAAAATCTATCGTCAATTCCATTTCACTGAAAGAAGGTGAAGAGAAATTCAGGGAACAGGCGAAGCTGGTGAAAAAATACGGTGCGGCTGTGATCGTCATGGCCTTTGACGAACAAGGGCAGGCGGATAGTCTTCCGCGCAGAATTGAAATCTGCAAACGTGCGTACAGGATTTTAGTTGAAGATGTGAAATTTCCTCCGCAGGACATCATCTTTGATCCGAATATTTTTCCAGTCGCTACGGGAATGGAAGAGCACAGGAGAAATGCGTTGGATTATTTTGAAGCGACAAAATGGATCAAAGAAAATCTTCCTCTGGCAAAGGTGAGCGGAGGTGTCAGCAATGTTTCGTTTTCTTTCCGCGGGAATGATATGGTGAGGGAAGCCATTCATTCTGCATTTCTCTATCACGGCATTCATTCCGGGATGGATATGGGAATTGTAAATCCAGGGCAACTCCAGGTGTATGATGAAATTCCCAACGATCTTTTGGAACTGGTAGAGGATGTTTTACTCGACAGGAAAGAGGATGCAACCGAGAAACTGGTTGCGTACGCTGAAACCATCAAAGGGAAAAGCAAAAAACAGGAGAAGAGGAGTAACCGATTATATTGAAACGGATGTGGAAGAAGCAAGGCGAAAATTTTCACGATCGCTTGAAGTGATTGAAGGTCCGCTGATGACAGGTATGAATGTGGTGGGAGATTTATTCGGCGCCGGTAAAATGTTTTTGCCGCAGGTGGTGAAAAGTGCGCGTGTAATGAAAAAAGCGGTGGCCTATCTTGAACCATACTTGCAGGCAGAAAAACTGGCGAGCGACTTGAGTAAAAACGCCGGAAAAATTTTGCTCGCCACGGTGAAAGGCGATGTGCATGACATTGGGAAAAACATTGTCGGCGTGGTGCTGGCCTGTAACAATTATGAAATCATCGACCTCGGTGTGATGGTTCCCTGTGAAAAAATACTGGCGAGAGCCAGAGAAGAAAAGGTTGACATCATCGGGTTGAGCGGGTTGATCACGCCATCACTCGATGAAATGGTTCACGTAGCGAAGGAAATGGAACGCGAAGGATTCACGCTGCCGTTGATGATTGGCGGCGCCACTACTTCCAAAGTTCATACAGCCGTGAAAATCGCTCCTCATTACAGTCATGCCGTCGTGCATGTGAACGATGCTTCGCGTTCCGTTCCTGTTGCCGGAAGTCTTATCTCCGATGAGTTGAGGCCAGAGTTACTTAAAAATGTAAGAGCGGAGTACGAACGGCTTCGTGAGCAGAACAAACATGCACAATCGCAAACGAAATACATTTCGCTAAACGAAGCACGCAGGAACAAATTCAAAACCGATTGGGAAAAAACGGAAATGGTAAAACCTTCTTTTCTTGGGAATAAAATTTTCGACGGGTATCCGCTGGAGGAAATTGCTGAGTACATCGACTGGACACCCTTTTTCCACAGCTGGGAAATGAAAGGAAGTTATCCCAAAATATTCGATGATCCTGTAAGAGGTTTTGAAGCGAAAAAATTATTTGACGATGCTCAGCACATGCTGAAAAAAATCATCGCGGAAAAATGGCTGACGGCAAAAGCAGTGATTGGAATCTATCCCGCGAAAACCATTCACGATGATGACGTCGAAGTTTTTCAGGACGAATCAAAACGAAAATCAATGGCAGTCTTTCATACCATCCGCCAGCAGACTCAAAAACCTCCCGGTCAGCCCAACATGGCGCTGTCGGATTTTATCAGCCCGGTTTCTGATTACATCGGAGCATTTGCACTCTCCACGGGGTTCGGCATCGAAAAAAAAATTGAGGAGTTCGAAAAGCAGCACGACGATTATTCAGCCATCATGCTGAAAGCCCTCGCCGACAGGCTCGCCGAAGCATTTGCTGAACGGATGCACCAGCGGGTTCGCACGGAGTTCTGGGGCTATACGAAAGATGAAAAATTCAGCTATGATGAATTGATCGGGGAATCGTATCGTGGCATCCGTCCGGCGCCCGGTTATCCTGCGCAACCGGATCACACCGAAAAAATTACGCTGTGGAAATTACTCAACGCGGAAAAAAATACCGGCATCACGTTAACTGAAAGTCTTGCCATGTACCCGACTGCAGCGGTGAGTGGTTTGTATTTCTCTCATCCCGCATCTCAGTATTTTGGCATCGGGAAAATAACGAAGGAGCAGGTAGAAGATTATGCTCGCCGGAAAAACATGAAGGTGGAAGACATTGAGAAGTGGCTGGGTCCGAACCTGAATTACTGATTCACGAACCGAAGTCACTTACACAGAACAATTTTTTTATTTACCTGCAGTTCATTGGACAGGATGTTCACGTAATACATTCCATT
>JAPLDA010000083.1 GCA_026391945.1 Bacteroidota bacterium
ATCAAACTGTTTTATGGGATCAGAAGCCCAGGCAATCGCATAACCATCCATCGAACTTTGATTGAAGGAAGGCAAATCAATGGGAGAAAAAATATCTTCAGCGAGAACACAACCATTCGCATTCACCAGCTCCGCATGTATGGGTGTTGATTTTTTTATCTGCGCAAACAAAAGTTGCTTCGCTTCTTCAACGGAGATCATTCAGGTGATGATTAATTTGGTACAGGCGAACAACAGCACCACAGATAAAACATATTTCAAAACAACAGAACTGAATTGGTGGCTTCCGTAAAAAGATCCCGCCGTTCCCCCGAGAATGGCAGCGATGGTCCAGCCATAAATTTCCGGAGAGAAAGTCATGTGATTCCCGGCGGCTCCGAGAATACCGGAAACAGAGTTCACAAAAATAAAAGCAGCGGAAACGGCAGCCGTTTTTTTCATATCGGCCCAGTGAAGCAGGATTAAAACGGGGCTGAGCAGAATTCCGCCGCCGATCCCGATCATGCCCGATATGAAACCGATGATGGCACCGATGAACATGGCAGGAACAAAAGGAATCTCACGTTCAGGAACATCTTTTTTCTTTCCAAAAATTCCAAGCAGGCGCAGCGTTGCAATGAACAGGCAAACAGAAAGAATGATTTTGTACAGGTGTGAATCGACATGGATTCTTGCGCCGATGAAAGAGAGCGGAATGGAAAGCAAAATAAATGGCATAAGAATTTTTATCCTGAAATGTCCCTGGCTGTAATACTGAAGGAATGCAATGAGTGAAACAAAAATATTCAGCATCAGTGCAGAAGATTTCATCACAACAGGGCTGATGCCAAACAACACCATCAGGGCAAGATAGCCGCTCGCTCCCCCGTGTCCGACGGAAGCATAAAGAAATGCCACCAACGTAATGAGTAGCAGGATGCTGAAGGATGTCGTCATCGTTTTAAAGAAATGGTACTTCAAAGATAAGTATTTCTTACAGCCCTGTTGACGGGAAGAATACGGTCAGTTTGTTTGAGAGGCAAAGCCTATAGTGGGAGTGTTCGTTCGGATCGAAAAAATATTGATTTGAAATCAGTAGGAGAGGAATTAAAAGATGAAAAAATAAAACGGGTAACTAATTCCATCAACCCTATATTTCTTACTGAATAATCATTTTCCCACGGGCAAGTATCTGATCATCATCCATCACGTTATAAAAATAAACACCGGAAGAAAGATTGTTCCTTTGAACTTCCACAGGGTTTTTGTTGATCGCATATTCCATCAGTTTCCATTGTTCCTTTGAACTTCCACAGGGTTTTTGTTGATCGCATATTCCATCAGTTTCCTCCCGAACAGATCCGTAACAATCAGTCTCTGGTGCATACTTTCGGTTTGCGAAGTAAAATAGAAGTTGGTTGAAGTCATGAATGGATTGGGATAAAAAAGCACCGGCTGTTCATTCGTTGCAGCACCAACAACATTTAATAAATCCTCACCTATTTTAGCAATGAAATAATCTCCATTCCAGGTGCTCGAAGATAAATCCGTATTTCCAAAGTGGGCAAATGCGCCCCAGAAAACTCCGGTGGCATAAACATTTTCTCGTCCTGAATGATGTGCCGCCAAGCCAAAACCACCGTCCCAGCCGGTGCCTCCTGCGCCGACCGCCCATAGCACATTACCCGAAGAAGGATCATATTTTGCAACGAAGATGTCGGGATACAAACCATTGGTTGCAATCGTGATGCTGTCAAAACTGATCACAGGGCTTTGAGATGCGCCGGTTATAAAAACATTTCCTTGTTCATCGGAAGTGATGCAGGTGGCATCGTCAAAATCTGTTCCTCCGGCACGGTTGCTCCAGACGACGTTGCCGGTTGAGTCGTATTTCACGATGAAGATATCCCTTGTCCCGGCATGGCTCAGGGTATCGTTCCCGAAAATAATGGTCGGACTTTCAAAATAGCCCGTCACATAGACATTGTTTGTATTATCGCAAACAAGACTGGCGGCCTGGTCATAAAAAATACCACCGGCGCTTTTTGCCCACATCACATTGCCGGCCGAATCGCACATCATGACCAGCATATCTTCATAGCCGTTGTTGTTCAGAACAGTACTGCCGATGACCAGTCCTGTGCCGGCGAAAGAGCCGGATACGTAAACATTTCCATCGATACTCGTTGCAATCCCGCTTCCTATTTCCACACTCGGTCCGCCAAATCGTTCTGCCCAGATCACATTTCCGGAAGAATCATATTTTGCAATGAATAAATCTTCATGCGCGATATTGGGATTGTGTAAAATAAAATTACCGATGCGAAGGGTATCGCTCTCGAACCATCCTGTGACATAAACATTTCCGCTGCCTGTTCGGTCAATGGCAACGCTGAGAATTTTATCATCACTTAGCCCACCAACGCGTACAGCCCAGGTAACGTGTCCCGTTGAATCGTATTTTGTTAAAAAAGAATCAAAGCCGCCGGCATTATTAAGCAGAATGGTGTCAAATGCCAGGGTTGGACTGTCGAATGTTCCGGCTAAATAAATATTTCCGTTTGCATCGGCGGCAATGCTGGTTCCTTCATCATGGCCGGTTCCGCCGGCTCTTTCTGACCAAAGCACATTTCCCATGGAATCATACTTTGCAATAAAAATATTGTTGCCGCCGGTTGTGCTGAGGTTACTCAAGGTGTCGTTTCCGAAAATGATGGTGGAACTGGAAAAGAATCCTGTTGCATACACATTGCCATTTTCACCAATTGCTACGCCGGTGCCACGTGCTGTGGTAAAATGACCGGCGCTTAATGCCCATTCCCAACCTGGAACCTGGGCGGCACTCATCATCGTGTTGATCAGTATAAAAATTAAGAGGAGCGGGTATTTGAATTTCATAATCATTCAGATTCGTTGACGCGCAGGAATACGCAGGTTAGCAAATATAGTAAAATGCCTTTGACACATTGGGTTTTAAGACCATGAATCAGGCACCCCGATCAGCAATGAGATCATTCATTTCCTGCAATGATAAAATCTTACAGAAACATGACATCCGTCTATGCCTCCGTAAGATTTATGGCTTACATTTGCAGCCGCAACCAACACCATGTCTAAAATCCGCCTCACCAAAGCATTTCCGTTTGAAATGGCTCACGCCCTGTACGGGTATGATGGCGCCTGTAAAAACATTCACGGCCATTCATATATGATGCATGTAACGATCATCGGGAAACCATTGAACGACGATTCGCATGTGAAAAACGGAATGGTGATGGATTTTTCAGACTTAAAAGAAATTGTGAAGAAAAAAATTGTGGATGAAGTGGATCATGCTCTTGTTCTCAACGGCAACTCGCCGCATCGCAACCTGCTGAACCTTGATGACAATTTTGAAAAAATCGTTTACGTTCCTTACCAACCTACCTGCGAAAACCTGCTGATCGATTTTAAAAACCGGATTGTATCAATGCTTCCGGAAACGGTAAAACTTCACAGCATGAGGCTGAGCGAAACCGCTTCTTCTTATGCCGAATGGTTTTCGGAGGATAACAAAAACTAACATGGACATTACACTCATCAGGAAATACAATGTGGCCGGACCGCGCTACACGAGTTACCCGACCGTACCGTATTGGGAAAATGAAAATTTTTCTTCCGACAAATGGAAAGAAAAAGTGTTGGAAACTTTCCAAAAGACAAATGCGGATGGCATCAGCCTCTACATTCATCTTCCTTTCTGCGAAAAACTTTGTACGTATTGCGGATGCAACACGCGCATCACCATCAACCACAAAGTAGAGGAACCTTACATCGAAACTGTTTTGAAAGAATGGAACATGTATGTTGATCTGTTTCCAACGAAACCGAAAATCAAGGAAATACATTTGGGAGGAGGAACGCCTACTTTTTTCAGTTCAGAAAATCTTGAACGACTTATCAGCGGAATTTTTGAAAAAGCAGAACGCGCCGATGGATATGAGTTCGGCCTTGAAGGCCATCCGAATTATACGAAGCCGGAACAACTTCAGAAGTTATACGACCTCGGATTCCGCCGTCTCAGTTTCGGCATCCAGGACTTTGACCAGCGTGTACAGGAAATAGTAAACCGTCCGCAGTCGTTCGAACAGGTGAAATCCATTACAGAAGCTGCAAGAAAAATCGGTTTTGCTTCGGTGAATTATGATCTCATTTACGGATTGCCTTTGCAGACACGCGAAAGCATCATCGGCACCATCGAAAAAGTAAGACAACTGAAGCCGGATCGCATTGCGTTTTACAGTTATGCGCATGTGCCGTGGCTCAAACCCGGACAACGGAAATTTACAGAACTTGATTTACCGAAAGACGAGGAGAAGCGTGCGTTGTACGAACTCGGAAGAACGATGCTGGAGGAAGCCGGCTACATTGAAATCGGCATGGATCATTTCGGTTTGAAAAATGATTCGCTGTACCAGGCCACGCTTGATAAAACATTGCACCGGAATTTCATGGGATACACAACGGCCGCCACCAAACTGATGGTCGGCCTGGGAGTTTCCAGCATCGGCGATTCATGGAATGCATTTGCGCAGAACGTAAAAGTGTTTGAAGAATATGTACGCATAGTAGGCGAAGGACACCTTCCTGTTTTCAAGGGACACCCGCTCACGGAAGAAGATCTGATTCTCCGCCAGCATATCCTCAACATCATGTGCCGTTTCGAAACATCGTGGAAGAATGCAAACGAACAACACGCTTCATTGTATGAAGGTATTGAGCGCTTGCAGGAAATGGTGAACGATGGATTGCTGGAGTTGGAGCCGTACGAACTCCGTGTCACAGAAAAGGGAAGATCGTTTGTGCGGAACATCTGCATGGCGCTCGATGCACGACTCTGGCGCAACCAGCCACAGACGGCAATTTTCA